>CAJXEN010000008.1 GCA_913052465.1 uncultured Oceanospirillaceae bacterium | reverse complement strand
CAAAACCAGCCAAGCCAGTAGTTACAACACACTTTAGTTCGCCAGCAGCACGCACGTCTTCTAGAGTAGAAGCTTGGGCAGCAGTCGCAGTCATGGCTGTTAGTGCCACGCCAGTTAAAACTTTATTGATTAAATTCATAGTGAGGAGCCTCCTAAGGGCTTTATCTTTTTAGTGCAGTGAGAATTAAACTATTTTTTATTATTTTTACTGAAAACAGTGGTTACTGAATCTCCATTGTTCGTTGGAGTTATAATTCACGATTCAGACCACGATAATAGACGAATCTGACGATTTGTAAACCTATAAAATCATCACCTAGTAAAAAAACGACTTTTTATTGACGGAAAGGCGCAGATAGTTGTTGGCTCATATTTCCTGCAGTAAACACATTCTCTGTTATATTAATTCATATCTTGGCGAACGCTTGGTTGTTACCTATCCATCTTAGGATAAGCTGTGCTGTTTTTTCTGGGTAAGGTGTATAACCCTCTGCAATAACCTTCACTGCAGGCAACAAGTGGGCATCGCGCATTAAGTCAGCAACCCGCAAGCCAATAGTGCCTGCCTGCCGAGTACCAAGTACTTCTCCAGGCCCTCGTAGCTGAAGGTCTTTTTCTGCAATCACAAACCCATCGTTAGACTGGCGTAATATATCTAATCGTTCTCTACCCATAGCAGATAAGGGCGCTTGGTACATAAATAAGCAATGGCTCTGAGCTTGCCCTCGCCCAACACGGCCGCGCAGTTGATGTAACTGGGCTAAACCAAGGCGCTCGGCATTATCGATCACCATTAGATTTGCATTAGGTACATCCACACCCACCTCTACTACGGTAGTTGCTACTAAGAGCTGGATCTTACCAGCTTTAAAGCCGGCCATTACCTCAGCTTTTTCGGCGCCACTTAAGCGGCCATGAACTAAACCCACATTAATATTATCAAGTTGCTGAATAAGAAGTGCTGCAGTATCTTGTGCAGCTTCACATTGTAATACCTCTGAAGCCTCTATAAGAGGGCAGATCCAATATACCTGCTGACCACTATTGCAGGCTTGGTGGATGCGCTCGATAACATCAGCGCGCCTAATGTTGTTGAGTAATACGCTATTGATGGGTTTTCGGCCAGGAGGTAGCTCATCAATGACAGAATGGTCAAGGTCTCCGTATGCGCTCATTGCCAGAGTGCGAGGGATAGGAGTTGCGGTCATTACCAATTGGTGAAGGCCACTGCCAGGTGGCGCCTTTTTAACTAAACTGTGCCGTTGTGCCACGCCGAACCGGTGCTGTTCATCAATAATTACTAAACCCAAGTGCTGGTAGTGCACAGCCTCTTGAAAAAGAGCATGGGTGCCTACTATGACTTGACCTTCTCCGCTGGCAATGGTGGCCAGAGATTGACGTTTCTTTTGCGCTTTTTGTTTACCCGTAAGCCACACCACATGAATATCCAATGGCTCAAACCATTGGCTAAAGCTATGTAGATGTTGCTCTGCTAAAATTTCTGTAGGAGCCAGTACTGCGACCTGGCAACCGTTATCGATAGCGCGACAGGCTGCTAAAGCTGCTAATACAGTTTTACCAGAGCCTACGTCCCCTTGTACCATTCTAACCATTGGCATAGGCGTTCCAAGATCATCTGATATCTCTTGCCATACGCGTTGTTGAGCATTAGTGAGCTGGAATGGTAGGTTTTTAATAAGCGCTTGTTCTAACCCTTGTTTCACCAAAAATGCCAGTGCAGCCAATTGCTGACTTTGCTGTTTGGCTCTGCTTAGGGTGAGTTGATGGGCGATCAACTCCTCTAAAACCAATCTCAATTTAGCAGGTGTGACTTGGGTTTGTAGCTGGTTTAGGTCCTGATTTAGGCTTGGGTAGTGCAGCTGCTTTAAGCTTTGTTCTAAACTCGGCAATTGATACTGGGTAATTAGCTGGCGTGGCAACAGTTCTTTTAAGGTAATACTGCCTTGTTCTAATTGCTGCCACGCTAGGCTAATGAGCTGCCCCATACGCGTCAGACTTAAGCCTTCAGTTGTAGGATATATGGGGGTTAATCGGTCAGCTAATGCTGGCGGCTCATCATCAAATAGTACGTATTCAGGGTGCACCATTTCTAAACCTTGAGGCCCAGGCCTTATTTCCCCAAAGCAACGAATGTTGCGACCAGTAGAGAAACTTTTAGCTTGGTTGGCATGAAAGTGCATAAAGCGTAGGCCAAGAGTTACACCATTGTTACTGATGCTTACATGCAAGCTCACACGGCGCCCTCGTTGCAGCGAACAGCTAGTAATTTGGCCTTCAATCAAACAGGCAGACTTTGGGCGCAGGGCGTGCAGTGGCACAAGTCTTGTGCGGTCTTGGTAGCGGCTAGGCAAATGAAACAGTAGGTCTTGAACGGTATATAAACCTAATTTTTCTAGCTTTGAGGTTAGCGCAGGACCTACGCCATTGAGTTGGGTTACTTTCATGGGCTATGTGCCTAAGATGCCTAAGGCGCCCTAGGTGCGGTTAAGGCGGATCACGCCTGGAATTTTACGCATAGACTTGATGACTTGAGCCAAATGAACACGATTGAGCACTGAAATTTCTAAGTTGACGACAGAGAGTCTGGCATCTTTTTCGTTCACATCAATTTTCTCAACATTGGCATTATCTTGTGCCGCGCTGGTGGCAAGGCTGGCAATAATGCCCCTGCTGGCAGACACTTCAATTTCTAAGCATACATCAAAATCACGGTCGCCCGTCTCCGCCCAAACTAGCGCTAGGGTTTTATCTTTGTCTCGACCGATATCCTGAATGTTGTTACAAAAGCTTCGATGAACCGCAATACCATGGCCGGCGTTAAGGTGGCCAACAATGGTGTCACCAGGAATAGGGCGGCAACAGCGAGAATAACGAATCATGATGCCTTCAGTACCATGGATTTCCATAGGCCCAATACCACTGGAATGGCCTTCTATATCAGAGGCATCTCGGCTCAAAGCAGAGGCAACAATGTATGCTAAGCGTTTGCCAGAACCAATGTCAGCCAATAAAGCGTCTAAGTCAGCAAGTTTATGCTGGCTAATGTAAGCTTTTAATTGAGCTGAGTCTATATTCTCTAAACTCAAGGAATTACTACCCAATTCCTGATTTAGCAAGCGCCGTCCCAAATTAACGGAGTCATCAGTGGCTTGGTGCTTTAAGGAGTGCCGTATGTTGCTGCTTGCTTTTGCCGTGGCTACAAAATTGAGCCAACTCATATTGGGTTTTGCGCTAGCGGTAGTGACAATCTCTATAGTGTCACCGCTGTCTAGTTTTTGACTCAGTGGCGCGAGGCGTCGATTGATACGACACGCTATACAAGTATTACCAATATCTGTATGCACGGCATAGGCAAAATCAATAGGTGTTGCTCCAGCAGGTAATGAATACACTCCGCCTTTAGGGGAGAATACATAGACCTTGTCTGGGAATAAGTCATGTTTGACGTGGTTTATAAACTCCATGGCGTTACCGGAGCGCTTTTGCATTTCTACCAGCTCTTGGATCCATTTTTGGGCGTGGTTATGGGCCCGTTGAGCACGGCTATTGGTATTTTTGTAGAGCCAGTGTTCGGCCACACCATGGTTAGCAATGTCATCCATTTCTTTGGTGCGTATTTGTATTTCTATCGGAGTATGCACTCCAGAACCGGCACGGTATAAAGTAGTATGGAGCGATTGGTAGCCGTTGGACTTGGGGATGGCAATATAGTCTTTAAAGCGTCCAGGTACGGGGCGATATAAATTAAGGTGATGTACCGCACCCAAAATACGGTAACAGGTATCTACCTTGTCGGTGACAATGCGAAAGGCAAACACATCCATAATTTCACGAAAGGGTTTTTTTTGCTCACGCATCTTATTATAGATACCTGCCAGATGTTTTTGGCGACCACTTATTACACCTGGTAGTTCATCGTGTTCCAAACAGTCCACTAGGGCGATTTGTACCTGCTCCAATAGTGCTTTGCGTTCACCGCGAGCGGCCACGACCGCGCGCCGGATATGCCGGTGGCGCATAGGGTGGTATGCTGCAAAGGCTAAATCTTCAAGCTCTATCTTTAAGTCGTGCATACCCAGGCGGCCCGCAATAGGCGCGTAGATGTCCGTGGTTTCTTTGGCAATTCGGCGGCGGCTATCGGGTCGCATGGCTCCAATAGTACGCATATTATGCAAACGGTCGGCTAGTTTGACCAATATAACGCGGATATCTTTGGCCATGGCGATGGCCATTTTCTGAAAGTTATGGGCTTGGCTTTCAGCGCGCGTTTTAAATTCTAGATGAGTGAGCTTGCTGACACCATCAACCAAGTTGGCAACGGTTTCTCCAAACTGACTTTCGATCCCTTGTTTATCAACTTGGGTATCTTCAATGACATCATGTAGCATTGCAGCTATTAGGCTTTCGTAGTCCATGTGCATGCTGGCAAGAATGCTTGCTACTGCGAGGGGATGTGTGACGTAAGCTTCGCCACTTTTGCGCATCTGGCCATCATGGGCCTGTTCAGAATAATAATATGCCCGCCGAATAGCCTTCACCTGAGTGGGTTCGAGGTAGTCGTCGAGACGCTTTGCGAGGGCGTCAATGGTAGGCATAGTTTAGCTTCCGTTTTGGTTTATGGCTCCATAGTAACGGAAACTTATGCAAGCGGGGTGGTTTTGTTACAAGTTTGTTGAATTTACAAACAAAAACCCAAAAAAAAGAGCCTGTAGGCTCCTTTAGTCAAGGCACAAATAATCCCAAAAGGTAGAGATGATTCAGTGCTAAGAATTAGCTATAAAGTCACTCGTCAACATCAGGGCTACCCTGCACAACCTCTTCACTGGTTTCATCAACAGTGTGTGTCACTTCGTCAAGTACTTCTTGGTCTGCTGGAATTTCAACAAACTGCTGGTTGATCTCGTCGTTATCATCCAAGATGCTGGCATTAATGTAGCCTTCAGCAATTTCCCGCAAAGCAACCACAGTGCACTTGTCATCTTCCCAGTCAATGTGGGCTTCTTTGCCACCCGTGGCAAGCTGACGAGCTCGTTTAGTGGACACCATGATGAGCTCAAAGCGGTTATCAACGTTTTCCAAACAATCTTCTACGGTTACGCGAGCCATGTGGGTTACCTGTTATTTATAATCAATGCAGAGATGAAGTGTCGGCTTGTAATACAGGCCGTAAATCTAGACGCGCTAGTGTACAAAATTCAGTCACCAGTTGACAAGAGTTCAGCTAACAATTGGTGGTGATTATGTGTCTGATGAGTGGTTTTTAAGCGCCTGCAGGTAAAAATGCACTGCAAATCGACTAACGCCTGGCTAAAGTCATCGTTGATCACCAAAAAATGACTGCCCGAGTAATGGCTGATCTCGCTATGTGCTTCGGCCATGCGCTTGGCAATGATGGTGTCATTATCCGTTCCCCGGCCTTGTAAGCGCTGTTGTAAGGCTTGCTGAGACGGCGGTAATATAGTGATGGCAATAGCTTGTGGAAAAATGGCCAGCACTTGATCACGACCTTGCCAATCAATTTCTAAGATCACGTCTTTGCCAACAGCAAGGCTTGATTCAACCCATTTTCTGGAAGTACCATAGCTATTTTCAAATACGGTGGCATGCTCAAGCATCTGCTGGTGGGCGACCAAATGGCTAAAGTCTTGTTGGCTAACAAAGTTGTAATCCACGCCGTCTATTTCGCCATCACGCATGTTTCGTGTGGTGTGAGATACTGATACACAGACTTGTGCATCTTGTACTAAAAGGGCTTTGACCAGGCTGGTTTTCCCTGCACCTGATGGCGCTGAAAGGATATAGAGTGCGCCGGAAGTATCGGACATAGTGGGGCCGCTGTATTGAACGTAAACAAATTGCAATTATAAGCAAGCTTGGCATGAATGTCAGCTTAACAATCGATCTGAATTACTGGTTATGGTAATTCTCTGATGAGCAAATTTTCAAATGCTAGGTGTCATCTGTCCTCAACTCGATTAAAATAGTGGCTAATCATCAATGAAACAAGGTTACCTATGACATCTTCTATTAACGACCAGCTTAAGGGCCTTAAGCTCGACTTTACACGCCCTAGTGGCCGGGCAACTGATCAATTACGTGATATAAAAATTACCCGCAGCTTTACCAAGCATGCCGAAGGTTCGGTATTGATAGAGTTTGGCGACACCCGTGTGTTGTGCACAGCCACTGTAGAGCGCGGTGTGCCACGCTTCTTGCGAGGTTCTGGCAGTGGTTGGGTCACGGCTGAATACGGTATGTTGCCACGATCTACCCATACCCGTAATGGTCGTGAAGCAGCTCGTGGCAAGCAAGGTGGGCGTACTTTAGAAATTCAACGATTAATTGGCCGGTCTTTACGCGCATCCTTAAACTTAGAAAAACTGGGTGAAAATACCATTACTTTAGATTGTGATGTGCTGCAGGCCGATGGTGGTACGCGAACAGCATCTATTACTGGTGCGTATATTGCTATGGTAGACGCCATCAACGTGCTCAAGAAAGATAAGAATGGTGCCATGAGAGGCAACCCTCTAAAGCGTCAGATTGCGGCTATTTCTGTGGGTATTTATAAGGGTGAACCCGTGCTTGATTTGGACTATGACGAAGACTCTAAGGCCGAAACAGACATGAATGTAGTGATGACTTCAGACGGTGGTTTTATTGAGGTGCAGGGTACTGCTGAAGGCGCACCCTATACGCAAGAACAAATGACAGCAATGTTGTCTTTAGCCCACAAAGGCATTACTGAGATTACAGCGTTACAAACTGCCGCCTTGGCGGGGTAGGATAGCTACAGACTACCCCATCACTATGAGGAATATAGCGATGGGGTAGTCCACTTGCAGCGATACAGGATTGCTCAGCTTGCAATAAGCAACATTTACAAGTCGCAGTTATAGTCGATAATTAATGGTGCATGATTAGAGAAGCGCTGCTCACGATAAATGCCAGCACTGCGCACGTTGCGGCGTAAGTTAGGTGTGGTGATTTGATAGTCTAGCCGAGCACCTTCGTTAAGTTTAAAAGCTCGGTTGTAATCTGGCCACCAAGTAAATTGTCTTTCGTTCTGGTTAACTTGGCGAAAGGCATCGCAATATTCCATTTGGAAAAACATTTCATCTAATACTTCCCGCTCTGCGGGTAAAAAGCCAGAATTTTTTTGGTTTACATACCAACCTGACAAGTCTTCAGGTTTGTGGGCTGTATTAATAGTGCCACAAAAAATAAAATCGCGACGTTTGCGCAGTGTTTTACGCAAATGGCTGCTGAATTGATCCATAAATTCATTTTTAGCATCTAGTTTATCATCATCCCCTAGACCAGAAGGTACAAAAACTGATGCGATGCTGATCTTGTCAAAGTCAGCCTGGATAAAACGACCTTCAAAGTCACAGCCAGGAAACCCCAAGCCTGTCATAATTGCCTTTGGTTGGTGGCGGCTGTAAATAGCAGTACCACTATAGCCATCTTCGAATGCATCAAAAAAATAGGCATGCCAGCCATCTGGGTGGAATAATGGCTCATCAAGTTGGTAGTCTTTCTCCCGAATGTCTTGCAAGCACACCACGTCAGCGCCTTGGGTTACCATCCAATTAAATAGACCGCGTTCGGCTGCCTGACGCAAACCTTGAACATTTAAAGTAATAATACGCATGAGTATTGTTTAATCACTCGCGCAGTGGGCTCGTGTGCAGAGCCTGTAGTTGCGCCTTAGATATTGATTTTATTATTTCACCGCAATTGTATCATGGTCCAGGCTTTTTGGCCCACTAAGGGCCCTGAGTTCGCAAAGGATTTACTTATATTTACCCTTATAAGAGGCCACCTAGGGCTTTGACCCTAGTGTATAATAGGTTTAGCTAAAAACAGCGGCTTATGAGTTAGAGAAGATTATGAAAGATTACCAGCGAGAGTTTATAGAGTTTGCCATTGAACGTGATGTCTTGCGCTTTGGTGAGTTCACCTTAAAGTCTGGCCGTCTAAGTCCTTACTATTTTAACTTTGGCCTTTTCAATACAGGGTCTGCATTGGCCCGATTAGGTCAATATTTTGCCCAAGCCTTGGTTGATTCAGGTATTAAATGTGATGTGATTTTAGGCCCAGCTTATAAAGGTATACCACTAGCCACCACTATGGCTGTGGCCCTGAGTGAGCATCATGGTATCGATATGCCTTATGCCTTTAACCGTAAAGAAGCTAAGGCTCATGGGGAAGGTGGTTCTATTGTAGGCGCAGAACTTAAAGGTCGTGTAGCTATTGTTGATGACGTCATTACTGCAGGCACGGCAATCCGAGAAGTAATGGCCATCATTGAAGCCCACAAAGCGATACCGGCGGCGACGTTAATTGCTATTGACCGGATGGAAAAAGGCCAAGGTGAGTTGTCAGCTATTCAAGAAGTGGAACGAGATTATGCCATGAAGGTAGTGAGTATCATTAGTTTTGATAACGTTCTTGAATACTTGCAAGAAAGTGCTGGCAATCATCAACAGGTCGCAGCAATGCTTAAGTACCGTAAAGACTTTGGAGTATAAGTTGGGTTGTTATGCCCATTAATTAGCCTTAACCTGTGTGCGCTGTCAGCGCATCAGATTTTGGCTAAGTAAGGCCCATTGATCTGCCCAAGTTGCGGTAGGTTTATGGCGAAAGTTCGTTCGGCTGTACTGGCGAATACGACCTTCGGCTACGGCCAAAAGTAAATTAGCTACGCTGCTAGGGGTATCCTGAGTGCGCAAACCTTCACGTATTTCTGCCTCCCTAAGAATCTGTTTAAGTTGAGTTTCTAATTTTTCAAATAGCTGATTAACTCGGCCCGTTAGTCGCTCATTCTCACCCGTAAGTGCTTCGCCTGTTAAAATCCGGCTGATACCTGCATTACGCTCGACAAAGGTCAGTAGCAAAGTAATGATTTGCTGGCATTGGGCAAGGGAGGTCAGTTCTTGTTGCTGAATCATTTTTGCACGGCTGAAAATCGTGTCTTCTACATACTCTATAAGGGCATCGAACATTTGCGCCTTGCTCGCAAAGTGTCTATATAAAGCAGCCTCGGATACACCCACACGTTTGGCCAAGGCAGCCGTGGTAATGCGAATATTCTGGTCTTCTAACATTTCCATCAGGGCTTGTAAGATTTGTTCTTTACGAGATATTTTAGCTTCGGTCATAGTTCGATTGTGGCTTTTTTATAGTGTTGTATTGTTTTCGTCGATGCGGGTAATGAGGGTGCCCACACCCTTATCGGTAAAGATTTCCAATAGCGTAGCATGATTAACACGGCCATCAATAATATGAGCAGCTTTTACACCACCTTTTACCGCATCTAGCGCGCAAGCTATTTTAGGCAACATACCACCATAAACAGTACCGTCGGCAATTAAATCATCTACTTGGCTAGTTGAGAGGCCGGTCAATAAATTACCTTGTTTATCCAACAAACCAGCAGTGTTAGTGAGCAGCATGAGTTTTTCTGCTTGCAGGATTTCGGCCACTTTACCAGCTACTAAATCGGCATTGATATTATATGAGTTACCCTCATCATCTACACCAATAGGTGCGATGACGGGAATAAAATCACTGTTGCGTAACATGTCGAGCACATTAGTATTGATGGCGCACACCTCACCTACATGGCCGATATCTATAATTTCAGGGGCCTGCATTTCAGGGGTCTGGTGGGTCACTTTTAGCTGTTTAGCTTGGATGAGTTTGCCATCTTTTCCTGTTAAACCAATGGCTTGGCCGCCATTTTGGTTAATTAGGTTAACGATGTCTTTATTAACTGAGCCGCCCAGTACCATTTCAACTACATTCATAGTGGCGGTATCTGTGACGCGCATGCCGTTCACAAAGTGAGACTCGATGTTGAGTTTAGTGAGTAGGTCGCCAATTTGGGGGCCCCCACCGTGCACCACAACTGGGTTCATTCCCACCAATTTCATCATCACAATATCGCGTGCAAAGCTGTTCTTGAGGTCTTCGTCGATCATGGCGTTGCCGCCAAACTTAACAACTATAGTCTTGCCAGTAAAGCGCTGAATATAGGGCAATGCTTCGCTTAATACTTGAGCTACGTTAATTGCAGCTTTGCGGTCGAGTGTCATAGGTGGTAATCCGGCACGGTAAGTTTGGTGTTAACAGCATGCAAATGGTGTTGGAATTCTTTTTGAATACGTTGTAATACAGCTTCACTCTCACCTTCAAAGCGTAATACTAAAACCGGTGTGGTGTTAGATGCCCTTACTAAACCCCAGCCATCTTTATAGTCTACCCGGATGCCGTCTATGGTTGATACTTTTCCAGTGGGGAATTGAGCGTTTTGTAGTTGTTCAACAAAACCAAATTTTTCGTCTTCAGTAACATTAATGTTGATTTCTGGAGTGCTAACATCCTCTGGGAAGCGGCTAAAAATAACACTTGCAGGCGCGATATTATTAGCCAAGATTTCGCACAAACGCACAGCACTGTATATGCCGTCATCAAAGCCATACCAGCGTTCCTTAAAGAAGATGTGGCCACTCATTTCACCTGCAAGTAAGGCACCTGTTTCGATCATCTTACTTTTGATCAGAGAGTGGCCAGTTTTCCACATGGTGGGAATGCCACCTTTGTCTTGAATAAAAGGTTCAAGTAACCGAGTGCACTTCACATCGTAAATGATTTCAGCGTTAGGATTGCGACTGATAACATCTTCAGCAAAAAGCATTAGCAGCTTATCAGGATAGATCATTTCCCCTGTATTGGTAATTACTCCCACACGGTCCCCATCACCGTCAAAGGCAAGGCCTATATCAGCCTTATGTTCAGCAACGGCGGCTTGTAAGTCGACTAGGTTAGCTGGTTTTCCAGGGTCTGGGTGGTGGTTAGGGAAGTTACCGTCTACTTCACAGAATAATGGAATAACTTCACAACCAAGTTGTTTAAAGAGTTTTGGTGCAATATTACCAGCGATCCCATTGCCTGCATCCAATACCACTTTTAACGGCTTGGCTAGCTTAATGTCATGGCTAATTCGATCTTGATAGGCTTGATCGACAAAGTGTTCTTCAATCTCGCCGATACCACGCTCGTAATCTTGCACTTCGATAAGGTCATGTAATGCTATGATGCTGTCGTTGGCGAGGGTTTGGCCACCTATAACGATTTTGCAGCCATTGTAATTAGAGGGGTTGTGGCTGCCTGTGAGCATAATGCCAGATGCGGTGCCTAGGGTTTTAACACCGAAGTATAATACTGGTGTAGGTACTGCACCCAAATCAAGTACACGACAACCGGTATCTGCTAAACCTGCTATTAATGCTAGGCTTAGCCTAGGGCTAGATAATCTGCCATCAGCTCCAACGGCAATGCTGTCCTCTCCATTACGTATTACTTGAGTGCCTACGGCCAAACCAATATGGTAAAGCATGGCCGCACTCAGTTGCTCATCAACGATACCACGGATGTCATAAGCCCGAAAAATTTCATTACAAAGTGGGTGGGGTGGTTGGTAGCGTAAGCGATCCATGCCGTTGGTGTCCTTAAGTTGATAAGTAGTTAATGGTAGCTGCTGGGTTTTAGTGGCTTAGGGTTAGACGTTATAGGCGACCTGAGTGACCGAAGCCACCTGCTCCACGAAGGCTGGCATCAAAGTCTTTAACGATGGTCAGTTGGGCTTGAACCACAGGTACAAGCACCATTTGAGCAATGCGTTCTGCAGGCTCGATAACGAATGGGGTGGCTCCTCGATTCCAACAAGACACCATGAGCTGGCCCTGATAGTCTGAGTCAATAAGCCCCACTAAATTTCCTAACACTACGCCATGCTTGTGCCCAAGGCCAGATCTAGGCAGCAACATGGCACAAAGATTTGGGTCCTCAACATGGATGGCCATGCCCGTAGGTATTAATTCTGTTTGGCCAGGATTAAGGGTAATGGCGTGGTCAATACAAGCACGTAAATCCATACCTGCAGAACCTGCAGTGGCATAAGTTGGTAAAGGAATGTCTTGGCCCACTCGAGGGTCGAGTATTTTTACTGCTAATTGAGGGCGTTGAATCATGTTATGGATGCCTTATGGGAGATTTTTTTGATGGCCACTATGAGTTGGCGAGCCAATTGCTGTTTGGATAATAAGGGTAAATCCTCTACACCACCAGAGGTGACTAAGCTCACTTGATTATTATCGCTGTTAAAACCAATACTAGTGTTTGAAACATCATTAGCAATAATCATATGTGCCCCTTTGCGCTTTAGTTTGTCTTGCGCATGAGGGATTAAGTCTTGGGTTTCCGCAGCAAAACCCACATGAATTGCACCGGGGTATTGTTTAGACATGGTAGCCAATATGTCTGGGTTTTGAAGCAACTCTAAGGTAAGCCCGTGAGCTGGGTTGTGCTTCTTCAACTTCTGCTCAGACGCTTGGGCAGGGCGATAATCGGCCACGGCAGCCGTTGCAATAAAGTAATCTGCTGTTGAACCCACTTTAAGGCTTGCTTTAAGCATGTCTTGGGCACTTTCTACGGCAACAAATATGACATCTTCAGGCTGTTCGAGCTGAGTAGGGCCACTAATAAGAATGACTTTTGCACCCTGATCTCTAGCCGCTAGAGCCAAAGCGTATCCCATTTTTCCAGAGCTATGGTTACTGATGTAACGGACGGGATCGATTGCTTCTCTCGTGGGCCCAGCAGTTATGAGCACTGTTTTACCTGCTAATAAGCCTTGGTTGAACTGCGCTGCAAGAGCAGTTAATAGTTGGCTAGGTTCCAGCATACGACCAGCACCAATATCGCCACAAGCCTGTTCACCTTCTGCAGGGCCATGGACTTGTATGCCTCGCGCTAGTAATGTTTGTAGGTTTTTTTGTGTGGCTTGGTCACGCCACATTGCTTGGTTCATCGCTGGCGCAAGCAGAACTGGTGCACCTGTTGCTAAACATAGGGTAGTAAGTAGGTCATCAGCTTGCCCCTGGGCAATGCGTGCCATCACGTTGGCACTCGCAGGGGCAATGATTAACAAATCTGCCCAGCGAGCAAGTTGTATATGGCCCATACCGGCTTCAGCTTGGGGGTTAAGCAGGTGTTGATGAACAGGGTTGCCAGACAAAGCTTGCAAGGTGAGTGGGGTGATGAACTCAGTGGCACCAGAGGTCATAACTACCTGCACTTGAGCTCCAGACTTTATTAGCAGACGCACTAATTCCGCACTTTTATAGGCTGCTATGCCCCCGCTTATAGCAAGGATGATATGTTTGTTGTTGAGACGGCTCATAGGGTCACATAACCGATGAATAGAGCAAATATTTGCCGACTACTTTAGCATAATTTTTTAGCATAAATTAAGCTAAAATCTCATTAGCTTAATCACAATTTTTGCAAATGAAATCATTCACGGCGCGAAGAATATCCTTACGGCTGACCTGGCCAATAAGCTTGCCGTCGTCAACCACAGGAATGCGGCGCCTACCCCGGTGAATAAACTGCTGGGCTACTGCAATAATGTCTGTGTTGCCAGATACAGTGTCAACTTTGGTAGTCATAAACTCGCCCACAGTGCCACCCACCTCCTCCTCGTGATAAGTTTTATCTAAAATACCTCGAAGGCAATCAACTTCAGACATTACACCTACCAAACGACCCGCCTTATCAACTACTGGTGCGCCAGAAATGTGATGTTCAGAAAAGGTCTTAATGGCGTCAAATAATGGTGTGTCGGCATAAAAAGTGATGAGTTGACGGGTCATATAATCTGCAACTTTTACGGATTTAAGCATAAGTTTTCCTTACCAAACATAGTTTCGATGTATTGCTAAATAGTAAGTATAACAATAACGGTTTTACGGCCACAGTCAACAGGTCGGCTATACAACTATTTTTATGATAGCACCTTAAAGAGACGTATAAGTTATATCATAGAGGGTGTCCTTGGCTATAAAATGAAGCATACTTCTTGCTATGTAAGCCACTTAGTAGCCGCTAATTAACTGTTTGAGAATTGTCGATGCCAGAATTGCCAGAAGTAGAAACTACCCGGGCGGGTATTAGTCCGCATATCCAAGGACATACATTACAAAAGGTGATTGTGAGAGATGCGCGCTTGCGCTGGCCTGTACCCAGTGACCTTGCTTCTAAAGTGGTTGGAAGGCCGTTACGTCAAGTGGTTAGAAGAGGTAAATATTTGCTTTTTGAATTTGATCATGGGGTGATTATTGGGCATCTTGGAATGACAGGTAGTATGCGTATTGTGTCTCATGATGAACCACCAGCATACCATGACCATGTGGATTTAGTGTTTTCAAAAATAACTCTTAGATACCGAGATCCTCGTCGATTTGGTTGTATTTTATGGCAAGATAATCCAGTGATGGCGCACCCTTTATTAGCAAGTTTAGGACCGGAGCCATTGTCTGATGAGTTTGACAAGGCACATTTACTGCAGGCCTGCAAAGGTAAAAAGCAAGCGATCAAAAGCTTCATTATGGATGGTAAGCAGGTGGTGGGTGTGGGTAATATCTACGCTAATGAGGCGCTGTTTATGGCGGGTATTCATCCACACCGTCAAGCTGGGCGAATCTCGGCAGCACGTTTAGGGTTATTGGTTGCTGCTTGCAAAGAAGTATTGTCAGCAGCGATTAAACAGGGGGGGACCACCTTGCGAGATTTTGTAGACAGCGAAGGGAAACCTGGGTACTTCAAGCAGCAATTGCAGGTGTATGGCAGATCAGGCCAAGCGTGTGTAACCTGTGACCAGCCCTTGACAGAAAGCCGCTTAGGGCAGCGCAGTACAGTTTACTGCAAGCGCTGCCAGCGCTAACGGGCAGCTCACAAGTGGCTAAATGCCCATTTTGCCAAGTTGGTCAGCAATTTCTCGTACGGTTGCACTTAGGCGTGGGAATTGCACATTTAACAGTAATGCGAAGTCAGACACGCTTTGTGCTTGCGGCACTGTGGCCTGCTCAGAGCTTGTAGCTTGGTTCTGTATATCTAACAATAGCGTTTGCAGTTGCTCTTGCACCTTAGGGTCATCAATATGATGATCGGCTAGCTCAGAGTGGAGCCGGTCAAGAAGTGCCTGTAACTTTTTTGTGTCCATACCCACCTCTTGGTTGTTGCGGCTTATGCTGCTGTGAGTAGAATGTACTTATCCATCAGTTGATCCGTAGACTCAACGTTATCAGGATCTTTAGGGATACAGTCTACTGGGCAAACTTCGACACACTGAGGTTCATCATAATGACCCACACACTCGGTACATTTGCTCATGTCAATTTCGTAGATTTCTTCCCCTGGTGAAATAGCCTCATTGGGACATTCCGGTTCACATACATCACAGTTGATGCAGTCGTCGGTAATAATTAAAGACATGTTACGTTTCCTATTTATACGCCACTGGATATTTTACATCCTCTGGCAATTCTTAATAACTTAAGTTGCTCAAATGTCGCTTTAGTTCTTCGGCCACCAAAGGATGGACAAACTGCGATACATCACCGCCTAAAGAAGCAATTTCGCGAACCAGGGTTGATGAAATGAAAGAATGTTTTTCCGCAGGGGTTAAAAACATACTTTCTACATCAGGCGCTAGTACACGGTTCATTTTAGCTAACTGAAACTCGTATTCAAAATCGGACACAGCCCTTAAGCCCCTGAGAATAATATTTACCCGTTGCTCAGTCAACAGCTCTGTTAACAGGCCAGAAAAACCAATTACAGTGACATTGCCCAATGGCTCTGTAATGATACGCGTTAATTCTACGCGCTTCTCTAAGTCTAGCATTGGCCGTTTTGTTGGGCTTTCTGCCACTGCAACAACGACCTCGTCAAACAGCTTAGACGCCCTTTGGATAAGGTCTACGTGCCCATGTGTTACTGGGTCAAAAGTTCCTGGATAGATTGCTTTATTCATGCAAATGCCACCTTTTTAACCGCAGCCAAGAACTATTAGCCTTAAAACAGCGGAATACTAAATGAATTATATAAACGATACAACAAAAATTAATAGCTATACGATGCTAATTACTTATAACTATATTACATAATTAGCCGATCTCTACTTTGCCACCACATTGAAGCTAGTTGTGTGGCGTGTTGCTGTTCTGTTGCCTTGCCTAAAAGCACCAAACAACAGGCCAGTATGCTAATCACTGCGGCCTCACCATAGGCGTCTTGTTGTTCATCTCGCCACAGCAGGCGCAACCGTTGCGGGTCTAACTGTTGCTCTTGGGTGCTGCGTTTGCTCAGTTGCCGTTGCCATATTTGTGTGCTGCTTGTTTGTTGGTCCACCCATTGCAACTCGCACTCACTATCAGGGCGCACTTCAGCTTCGCCACCATCTCCGCGAATGGTTAAGCTGCGCGGGTGTTTTAGTAGCATGGCCGTTTGTTGATGCAAAGGGCCATATGCAGGGTGGAACACCCCATCAATGGTATGTTTTGCAGCTAAAGGGTTTAGCAGGCGAGTTAACGTATGAACTGGCGATCGTAGACCTAAGATAGCGCGTAAGTTAATAATACGTTCTAGCGGTGGACTTAGGTGTTGTAGGCTCATAAAGCTAAAATTACCACTATTTAACTGAGTTTCAACTTGATGCCAATTTTGTGCCACTGGTAAACCCAACTGCTGTAACACATCTTCGCTATAAATACGGCCAGGGGTATGGCCTTTAGCCCCATGCATAAACACCTTAATGCCTTGACCTGCCAAGGTGAGTGCAGATAATAGAAACCATGGTAAATGCCGTTTTTTACCTGCATAAGTAGACCAGTCTATATCCACTTCAATGCCTGAAACCTTGGTCGCAGAATAACTGTGATAATGGCGTACAGCTTCTACAAAGCCTGCAAGCTCAGCTGGTGTTTCTTCCTTTATTCTCAGCAACATTAAAAAAGCGCCTAGCTGCTCTGGCTCAACTTGCTGCTGCAAGATCATGCTCATTGCATCACGTGCTTCATCCTGGCTGAGTGAGCGGGTACCGTTCTTACCCTTACCAAGTGCACGCACATAGGGAGCGAAGGCGTGTTCAGTGGCCATGAATAACTGCCACGGCAGAGCTGAGTTGGTCCAGGTGTTGAATTTCTGCACAGGCTCTTGGCTGCCCATTAGGCCAGGTTTTTTGTTCAGGGTTCATCCAAATAGTGCGCATGCCAGCGGCCTGGGCACCAGCAATGTCATGTTCTGGATGATCGCCAATATGGATAAAGGTTTCGGCATGAAGACCTGTGTGCTCAAGTGCTTTGGCAAAAAATTTTGGATGTGGCTTACTCACACCAATTTGGGCAGAGTTAAAATAAAAATCAAATAAGTGGTCTATGCCTACTTGCGCTAAATCAGCGTTACCATTGGTAAGTGCACCTACTTGGTATTTTTTCTTGAGTGCGCTGAGTTGGGCCTGGGTACCAGCAAACAACTCTACGTCATTACGCGCAGCAAAATACACCGTAAAAGCCTGGTTAGCCAAAGTGTGGGCATCTTGGTAGCCACAGCGTGACAGCCCTAGTTGGATAAGAGCGACACGAATCTGGCTTAAATCATGTTTTAGATGAGGCTTGTCGGCCATCACCTCATCTCTAAGTTGATTAATGCCATAGTCATCATAAGTTTGACCAAACTTAGGAGCATGTTGGTTCATCCACTCCAGCATGCGCTGGTTGGCTTTCTCAATAACTGGATTAATAGCCCACAGGGTGTCGTCTAAATCAAAGGTGATTACTTTAATCATGGTTAATTTTCTCTTTGAGTTGCGCCTTAGTCTGTACTGAAGAATAGGCAGAAGAAGAGGCAGGAGGATCGGTATCAGCTGATGCGCGAGGATGGGCTAGGTCGTAGACCTTGGCCAAATGCTGATAATCTAAATGGGTATACACTTGGGTGGTACTAATATTGCTGTGGCCAAGTAATTCTTGCACCGCCCTTAGGTCGCCACTGGACTGTAGTAAATGGCTGGCAAAGGAATGGCGTAACATGTGTGGGTGTATATGCTGGCCATGATGGGCGGACATATTGGCCATGCGCATTTGAATACCTCGTACACCCAAGCGGTGGCCTCGGTGATTAATAAATAAGGCATTTGCATCCAAGCATTTCAATTGTGGTCGCTGTTGGAGCCAAGATGTAATGGCGACAATGGCCTTACGGCCAATGGGTAGCTGACGGGTTTTATTACCTTTGCCCGTCACTATTAGGCTAGCATCGGTGATGTCAATATCGAAAACATTAAGGCTGGCAAGTTCTGCTAGGCGTAAACCGCAAGAGTAGGTGAGTTCAACCATGGCTTGATCCCGGATTGCCATGGGGTCGTCCGAGTCAATGGGCGCGCTGAGGACTTGATTAATCTGATCAGGATCTAAGCTGTTGGGCAGCTTATGTGGTGCTTTGGGTGCCTGTATCCCTGCCACAGGATTATGTTTAACTAAGTGTTGCTGCAGCAAATAGGTGAAAAAACTACGCCAGCTGGACAGTATTCGTTGAATGCTCTTAGGTGCTAAATTGGTTTTTCTAGCTGCAATCATAGCGGCACGTATAGTGTCTGACTGGGTATCGGCCCAAGTGTCATGCCCGAGTCTTTCAAGGGTATCTATAAGCCGCTCAATATCTCGCCGATAAGCATCTATGGTGTTGCTTGAATACCGCTTGTTATAAGTTAAGTAGTGCAGGTATTGTTTTACTACTTGGTTAAGGTGAGCATTAGAATTTGCCATATCAGGCCTGAATGCGGCCTAAGCAACGGGCGGTAACTACAGCCACATGATTTAAAAATAAAGTGTCTAGCTGGTCGCTGTAATGATCGGCAGAGTCACTTGCGATAATTAGAACACCTATGGCTTTATCACCAATATACAAAGGCACAATAGCACTAGATTGAAGCTTGTCATGCGCTGGGAAAAGGTGTGCCATGGCAGTTCCCTCAAATAGCTGACAATACGCCCAGTTTTTTTGTGCTAGTTGTTGGATGACTGCGAAGTGGGCGTTTTCGTTGAGGCTTTTAACACTGCTCAAATTTGGGTGATTGTCAGTGGTCTGTAATAAAGAAAACAGAGCCAAATGCACGGCATTGGCATGAAACTCTCCAGTAAAGCTATCTTTCAATGCCTGTGTAAGAGCATTCAGATTGGTCGCTGCAGCTAATTCAATAACTAAGCGTTTGGTTTTTTCGAACTGCACATCATTACGTCGTGCTGTTGTTAAAATATCAGCCATTTGTGCAGCAGAGTGTTGTATCTTGTGGCGTAATACTTGGGTTTGACGTTCAATCAGGGATGTTGCTTGTCCACAGTTATGGACTAATTTAATATCAGCTAAAAGGTCGGGGTGCTGGTTGAAAAAGTCAGCGTTTTCTCTAAGATAGCTGGCCACAGCACTGGCATCCATGGGCTCTCTTTTAGCATTGACTGGGTTATTGTTGATCTTACTCATAGCTTAATTTGGCCTTCATACACGTGAGTAGCAGGACCATTCATCATCAGGTGGTGGCCAGGGCCTTGCCAATGTATTTTTAGGTCGCCACCAGTAAGGTGTACAGTGACTTCAGCATCTAACACTCCTTGTTGTTGGCCTGCTACTACCGCCGCACAGGCGCCCGTTCCACAGGCTTTAGTTTCGCCAACACCACGCTCAAAAACACGAAGTTTGATGGTATTGCGGTCAATGATCTGCATAAACCCAATGTTAGCTTTGTTAGGAAAGCGGGGGTGTTGTTCTAGCTTAGTGCCTAGCTCAACGACTGGAGCTGCATTAACATCATCAACGATAAGCACAGCGTGAGGGTTGCCCACTGATACCACCCCAAGGTTATAGTTTTGGTTGTCCTGTTCTAGCGTATAACTGGGTGCTTCAGAGGAGGCATCAAACGGCACCAAGTCGGGCTGTAACACCGGTTCACCCATATCTACTTCGACCCATTGGTCCTTCAGCATTTTTAAAACGATACGTCCATTGCTAGTTTGTACCGCAATTTCACGCTTGCCGGTTAAACGTTGGTCGTGTACAAACCGGGCAAAACAGCGTGCACCATTGCCACAGTGCTCAACCTCAGTGCCATCAGAGTTAAAAATACGGTAGTGAAAATCCACATCTGGTGACTGTGGTGTTTCTACTAGTAATAACTGGTCGAAACCCACACCAGTATTGCGGTCTCCTAAATAACGAATTTGTTCGGGTGATAAATGCATGCGCTGACTAATGAGGTCTACAACCATAAAGTCGTTACCTAAGCCGTGCATCTTCGCGAAACGTAATAGCATGCTAGCCCTTTCCCTTAACCCTTTGGCAGAAGGCTTTCTCTTGCCCACTGCTGTGATAATTTCTCGCGCTCGCCAATTAGATGAGCGCGGTTGCCATCAACCATAACCTCAGCGGCTTTGTTACGGCTGTTGTAATTAGACGCCATACCAAAACCATAGGCACCAGAGCTACATACGGCAAGCAAGTTGCCAGCTTCTATGGCAAGGTTGCGATCTTTACCTAAAAAGTCTCCAGTTTCACAAATAGGCCCAACGATGTCAAAGTTCTGCACTTGTGCATTGGAGTTTAAATTGGTTGGAATGATATCTTGCCAGGCACTATAAAGGGCCGGACGAATGAGGTCATTCATGGCAGCATCAACAATAGCAAAATACTTGTCTTGATTATTCTTAATGTATTCAACACGAGTGAGCAAAACTCCCGCATCGGCGCAAATAGAACGTCCAGGTTCAAAGACTAAAGCAAGCGGCCTATTGCCAAGGTGGGTGCGCACACGTGCCATAAAGTCAGCGATAGCTGGTGGTTCTTCATCCCCATAGCACACCCCTAAACCGCCACCTAAATCTAAGTGCTTAATGGTAATGCCTTGTGCTGCTATGGTGTCAATTAATACAAACAAACGGTCCATCGCATCCAGATAAGGTTCGATAGAGGTGAGCTGAGAGCCAATATGGCAATCTACACCAATGACCTCAATGTTGCTCATGGCAGCGGCTTGGGCATAAGCTGCTGGAGCTTGGTCAATACCAATACCAAACTTATTTTCTTTCAGGCCAGTAGAAATATAGGGATGGGTTTTAGCATCTACGTCTGGGTTAATGCGTAACGAAATAGGGGCTATGCAGTTCATGCTAGCCGCCACGTTTTGTAAGCGCACCAATTCAGCTTCTGATTCCACATTAAAACAATGAACACCCACTTCTAATGCGCGCTGCATTTCGTGGGTTTGCTTACCTACACCAGAAAATACAATCCGCTGTGGATCACCACCGGCGACAAGAACACGTTCTAATTCCCCAATTGACACTATGTCAAAACCAGCACCAAGTTTTGCCAAAACATTTAATACTGCAATGTTGCTGTTGGCCTTAACTGCGTAACAAACCAAATGTTCACAACCGTCTAAGGCTTGGCTATAAGCTACATAATTACGCTCTAAAGTGTTGCGCGAATAGACGTAAGTGGGGGTGCCAAATTGTTCTGCAATGTGGTTTAGGTCGAGATCTTCGACATGTAGTTGGTTACCACGATATTCAAAATCATCCATGTTTGAGCTCATTGATCACTTGTTTGTGCATCGGTATTTAAAGGTTCTGGTATATACAAATTACCTGCTTGGCCACAGCTTGCGATAGCAAAGCCTAGAGCAAGAATACACATTATTTTTTTCATGTAATGGCCTGTTAGTTTAACATAGCTGTAATATGACAAAGATTATACCCTTCATTCTCGCTTCTGCACTAGCTAAGACCGAAGCAATGCTATACTTTGAGGGCATATTTATAGTCTGCCCCTAACATAAGAGAATAATATGAGTGAAGCAGCATTCCACGAACGTGTTGATAATTTGTTTTTGCAGGTGGAAGAGATCTTAGATGAAGCGCAAAGCGACATTGACTTTGTCAACAGCAGTGGCTTGTTAACCATAAGCTGCGAGAATAAAAGCCAAGTCATTTTGAGTCGCCAGCCACCCTTGCAGCAAGTTTGGCTGGCTTGTTTGGCGGGCGGTTTGCACTTTGAGTTGGTGCAACACACTTGGGTGCTAACCACCGATAACACCCAAACCTTTGGCCAACGATTAACCCAAGCGTTGCAACAGCAGGCTGATGAAACATTAGACTGTAGCCCATTAGATAACCTGCCAGTCTAACGCTCTGATACCATAACCAGAGCGCGATCTGCTGCAGCCAATACTTGTTTGGGTGCCGTGCCACCTATATGGTCTCTGGCGCTGACCGAACCTTCTAGAGTGAGCACGTCAAATACGCCTTCGGTGATCAAATCACTAAAGCCTTGTAGCTCAGACAAGCTCATTTGACTCAGATCCTTGCCAGTGGCAATGCCATAGGCCACAGATTTACCCACTACTTCGTGAGCGTCTCGAAAGGCTAAGCCTTTGCCCACCAAATAATCGGCTAAATCGGTTGCGGTAGCAAACCCTTTAAGTGCTGCTGCTCGCATTTGCTCACGTTTAGGAACTAAAGCAGGCACCATATCGGCGTAAGCTCTCAGGCAACCCTTCACTGTATCAATAGTATCAAATAAGGGCTCTTTGTCTTCTTGGTTGTCTTTATTGTAAGTTAGGGGCTGGCCCTTCATTAATGTGAGTAAACAAATAAGATGACCGTTTACGCGGCCTGTTTTACCCCGGACAAGTTCTGGTACGTCTGGGTTTTTCTTTTGTGGCATGATGGACGAACCTGTGCAAAAACGATCAGGCAGGTCGATAAAATCAAACTGTATCGTGGTCCACAAAATAAGTTCTTCTGAGGCACGAGACAAGTGCATTAAAATCAAGCTTGCAGCAGCACAAAATTCAATGGCAAAGTCGCGGTCACTGACCGAGTCTAGAGAGTTTTCTGAAGGACGATCGAAACCCAGTAACTTACTGCTCATGTGTCGGTCTATAGGGTAGCTGGTGCCGGCCAACGCAGCGGCGCCTAAAGGCGAAATGTTAACTCGCTTGCGCAGGTCTTGCAGACGTTCATAATCGCGCTGTAGCATTTCATTCCAAGCCAACACATGGTGCCCAAAAGTCACAGGCTGTGCTGTTTGAAGGTGAGTAAAGCCTGGCATAATAGTGGCATTTTCAGCTTTAGCTTGAGTAATTAGACCTATTTGCAGGCGACTAATCTCACTTGAGATTATATCTATTTCGTCACGCAGATATAGGCGTATGTCGGTAGCTACTTGATCGTTTCTAGAACGCCCTGTATGCAGTTTTTTACCGGCGATACCAATCTTCGCAGTGAGGGCTGCTTCAATGTTCATATGAACGTCTTCTAAGGCCACAGACCAAGTAAAGTCACCCCGCTCAATCTCAATGCGAATTTCTTCTAAACCACGTAAAATGTCATCCCTTTCTGGGGCGCTCAGTACACCCACATGGCACAACATTTTAGCGTGAGCTACGGAACCTTGAATGTCTTGACGGTACATCCGTTTGTCAAAATCCACAGATGCAGTAAAACGAGCCACAAAGGCATCGGTAGGCTCGCTAAAACGGCCTCCCCACTGTTGGTTAGTTGTAGTCTGGGTGGTTTGGCTCATGGGTGTTCCTGTAAACAATATTTGGACAGATGTTAAGTGGCTATTGTAGCGAGGGCTTTGGTCTATAAGCAAGGATTTCGACCAGCAGCTTTAGTTACCCTGTGCAGTGGAGTCGTCGTTAGCTGGATTAAAGGGAAGCTTGCAAAAGCCTTGTGCTGGAACATCTAAAGCACTGTTAAACTTGCTAGATAAGTTTTGGAATGCAATAAGCCCGGTTAATTCCACCACGCCATCGTCATCAAAAAAACCTTTTAATCTCGCCACTAGTTCGTCTGTGACCTGCTGATCAGAAAAGGTAATGGCCTCAGTGTATTCAAGCACTACTCTTTCTTTGTTACTAAATAGTTCACTGCCTTGCCACTGTGCAACATGCTCTGCTTTTTCCATTGACCCAGCCCGTTTAGCTAGTGTGGAAGCATTGATGTCCACACAAAAATGACACCAGTTAATCTGTGACACTCGCACAGTCACTAACGAGCGTAACACGGGATCTAACGGTGAGCTTTTTCTATCCAGTGCACCATACAAAATGGCTACCGATGCAAACAACTTGGGGACTCTGGCCCAAACTAAACCCGGCTGCAGAACAGTGCCATACTTCTTTTTTTGATTCCAAAAAAATGGCCGTACAAACCAAGGGTACTCATTTGTGTTTTTTACCGTAACTCGCATAGTGCACTCCTTAATTACTTAACCTTAAAAATACCCCATGGGCTTTTCTAATACCCACGTCTAGATCGATTGATGGTATTTTAGCGTGATGGGTATTTCTGCTTTCTTTTACAGTCATTTACTTGATGTATGAAGCCCAAAAAATTGACTAATAACGCTAACAAATATTTGCAATGCACAAGTGTGAGGAGCTTTGTGCTTAAAACGGTTTGTCATAGCACGGGCGCGAACTAATCGGGTGTATCTTCGACTTGAGTGCTGGTTATGTTTTTTTATGACTACCGTCACACAGCGGCTGAGCATGTGTTGCTTTACAGCCACAAAAGAAAACTTTCTTAGATTCTTTGGTGGTGAATTTCACGGGTGTAAAGTCAGAACCTTTATGAGATCCATCACAAAAAGGCTGTTTTTCACTGTTACCACATGAGCACCAAAAATAACTCTTTCCCTCTTCAACTTCTACTGCATAAGGTGTATCTGCGGCTCGTGCTGAGTTAGTCATAATATATCCTCGATAAGTTGATCATCAACATAACGCTTTGCCATCCAGTGGTCAAGAAAGGGTGGTACTCCTTTAGGCAATCGGGTGTCATTTGCCACTAGTTTATTGAGAAGGTTGATGCGCTTCACCATGACGTTTTAAACGCGACAAACTAACATTTGGCTTCTATACTCAGAGTTCCGCGTTGGCTAGTTAGCTTTAAACAACAGATAAAAAGGGAAGTGAATATGACCTTTATTATGCACATGGTGCGCATATCTTTAGGCTGCTGTTATACCCTAGCATTATTTTTGGCCCCCTATACCTATGCACAATGTCCAGCTTTGTCGCAGGAGAGCATGGATGACGCCCTTATTTGGTCTGGTAAACCGACGCTTGGTAATACGTATAAAGTGCAACGTTGGTATGTACAAGACGGAGATAGCCTAAGTTTGGCTAACGGTCATAGATTACGTTTGGGACAAATAAATACCACAGAAATGGCCACTAAAGAGCGGCCAGCGCAGGTGTATGCCACTCAGGGTAAGGAGCAACTTAACAAAAAATTACAGCAGGAAAGTGTCATCTACCTTCAGCTGCTACCCAATATTAAAGACCACTATGGAAGGTGGCTGGTGAAGGTTTATGATGGCATGGGATTGAGTGCAGAAGCGTTTTTAGTCGCACAAGGATTAGCCTATGTTATTAGTATGAATGACCAAGGTGCGCAGCATTGCTTATGGCAGCAAGAAGAGCTGGCCCGTAAGCAAAGTCTTGGTATTTGGCAGGCGGCTATATCGCGTGTGCACAAGGCCGCAACCTTAACCCCTAAACAAGGTGGGTTTATGCGTATACGTGGCGCAGTTACAGACATTAGTGAAAGCAAGCACCACTGGTACATCGGCCTTGGGAGGCAAGTGGCGGTGAAAGTTTCAAAAAATATTCTTGGAGCCTCTCATTTTAAGATCAATAACCGTAAAAAACTTAAGTGGTGGGTCGGGCAGACCATTACAGTAAGAGGTTGGCTAGCGTGGCGTAAACTCAGTAAAAAGCAGCTTAATAAAGGCTTTAAAGCGGGTGTTATTAGCCTTTATCACCTACAGATGCTGGAGCAAGCGCCAGCCTCTGTTGTAAAGGCAAACAACAACTAAAATACTTGTTCTGGCGCAGTTTCTTGAGCGTGCGTACCATCGGTAGAGCTGTGGTTTGCCCCAGTGTTAGCGCTGTTATTTTTAGGTAATGCAACTTTTTGAGGTGTGCGTTCGGCGCGGAAAATCTCTTCCACAGCAGAAGAGTCTCCAGGCCTTGCTAACGCGCCTGTGGCTTCGTCTATTTTAACGGTAACCATATTATCCGGCTGTTGACGTTGGGTTTGAGGTACATTTTTTAGGGCTATTTCCATAAAGTCTAACCAAATTGGCAGTGCTGCTGTGCTACCAAATTCATTTTTACCTAAAGTTGTGGGTTGATCAAATCCCACCCAAGCGGTGGCTACCATGGACTCTACATACCCAGAAAACCAGGCGTCTTTTTGGTCATTTGTAGTGCCTGTTTTTCCTGCTAAATCATCACGTTGCAGCTTTTGAGCTTTGCGCGCAGTGCCTTTTTTCACTACGTCTTGAAGAATGGTATGCATAATATAGTTTACCCTTTCATCCATAATGCGTGGCGCAATAGGTAAATGAGTGATGGTGCGCCCAAGCTCGGTAGTGTTGGTGTTTTGTTGTGCTAATTCTTGATCAAGCGCCTCGTTTAAGGCAACGATGGCTCTACTATTGACCGCCACTGTTTCCACCGCATCAATATTATCTTTGGTTAAGTTGACCTCATCACTCAATTTCACATAATCACAGTTTGAGCATACGGTGGTGGGCTGGGCTTGATAGAGTACTTTGCCAAAGCTGTCTTCAATACGCTCAATAAAGTAGGGCGTAACTTTATAACCTTTGTTGGCAAAGGTTGCATAGGAGGTGGCGACGTCGATAGGAGGAACGCTGGCGCTACCTAGAGCTAGGGATAAGTTGCGTGGCAACTGGTCCTTTTTAAAGCCAAAACGTGTCGCATAGTCGATGGCTGATTTGATACCTATTTCTCGTAGAATACGGATAGACACCAAGTTGCGAGACTTATAAAGAGCTTTGCGCAGTCGTGTAGGGCCAAAAAATTTACCACTGTAGTTTTCAGGACGCCAAGAGTCTTCAAGGCTGGCATCATTAAAGACCACAGGAGCATCGTTAATTAAGGTGGCAGCGGTAAACTCTTGTTCCAGGGCCGCCGAGTAAATAACCGGCTTAAAGTTAGATCCTGGCTGACGTAGGGCTTGAGTGGCTCGATTGAATTTGCTGTGCAAGTATTCAAACCCACCCACTAACGCAATCATGGCCCCATCTTGGGGATCTAGCACTACTAGCGCCCCCTGGGCGTCAGGCACTTGGGACAAATACCAAACACTTTCATCGGCATAAGCCTGCCGTACTCTAATTTGGTCGCCAACACTCAAGATGTCACTAATGTTCTCGGCAGCGCGACCCAGATGATCTATAGAAATTCGTGGTCTAACCCAACTCATGTCACTAAAGTAAATCGTTACTGTGTGGCCGTAACGTAGTAATACTGTCGCAGAGTCTTCATTAACCTGGCGTACAATAGCCGGCTGCAGTGGTCCAAATACAGCAGTTCTGTTGAGTAATCGTTCGGCTTCTTCCGCAGTCACGTTAGGGCCGTGGTTTTTTTCTACACCACGATATCCGTGGCGTCTATCGTAGGCTAATAAACCTTTTTGCACAGCCAGTTGTGCAGCATCTTGAAGCTTACTGTCTATGGTAGTGTATACGCGATAGCCACCGGTATATACGTCTTCAATAGGGAAGGAGTTGAACAGTTCACTACGTACCATCTCAGCTACATAAGATGCTGAAGTTTCTGGCTTTAAGCTATGGAAGCGGGCGCTAATAGGGGTAGAAATGGCGCTTTGATGTTGGTTTTTGTTGATATACCCTAGCTTTAACATGCGACCTAATATCCAGTTTCTACGTATCTTAGAGCGTTCTGGGTTGGAAATAGGGTTGTATCGAGAAGGCGCCTTATAAAGCCCTGCTAACATGGCAAGTTGTGGTAGATTTAGTTCGCTAATAGAGCGGCCATAATAAACGTGCGAGGCTGCCTCAATACCATAAGCTCTGTGGCCCATAAACATTTTGTTAAAAT
Organism: uncultured Oceanospirillaceae bacterium; assembly: GCA_913052465.1. Classification (GTDB taxonomy): domain Bacteria; phylum Pseudomonadota; class Gammaproteobacteria; order Pseudomonadales; family Balneatricaceae; genus Njordibacter. The sequence continues at coordinate 1,968 of CAJXEN010000008.1, read as the reverse complement.
ACATCTCCAGTATTTGTTCTTTGCTGAGTTCTTGTTCAATCTGAAACGATAAAAGTATTTCATTAAATTTGCGGATAAAGGTTTGATCGAGGGTTAATAGGTAGTTACGTGCCACCTGCATAGTAATGGTACTGCCGCCACCTTGAATTTTCCCGCCAGCTTGCGCCATCCTCACCGCAGCCCTTAAAAGCGCTTTAGGGTCAACGCCGTAATGACTATAAAAGTTTTCATCTTCGGCAGACAGTAAAGCATCAATGTAATGCTGTGGCACCTGGTCTATACGTATTGGGATGCGGCGCTGCTCACCAAATTCTGAAATTAACTTACCATCACGGCTCATAACCCTTAGGGGCGTTTGTAGGTGGTAATCCCTTAGGCTGTTCACATCGGGTAGCCGAGGCAAAAGGTAAAACCAGGTGACTGCTGCGATGGTAACTGCGCCAGCGATTCCCAGTATAAATGCCCATTTAAACAGGCGGTATATTAATGACATGCTATGCTTTAACTCTGAGTCACAATGGAAATGAACTAAACGACAGAAACAAAAGTATATAAGATTTATTAAGTTTTGCCACCCAAGGATGGGATTAATGTTAAAGCATTTTGCTAGGCGTTGGATAAAACAGCTTGTCTTGGGTATTGATTGGCAGGTTGATCATTTACTAGTAGTACTGGTAAGTGGTACCGACAAGCCCAATCAGCCACGGCAGCAAAAATTGCTAGAGCAGTGGTATTTGTCATTGCCTTTGCTGTCGGTAAATCAGCCCATCCAAGCACAAGATGAATGGCAAGGTTTTATTGCACATGTCTCGGGTTTGTTGGGCAGCGCTTCCCTGCACATTAATGTGGGTTTGCCTAATCGGCTGTGTACTTGGTTGCATTGCCCTGCAATACCTTCGGACGTTGGTACCAATCTAATTACTTCACAACTTCACTATCAGCGTATGGCTGCCACAGCTCTCAATTTAGAGCCAATACATCTGCGAGTATGCCACGTGCAACTGGCCACAAACCTTAGTTTTTTAGTGGTCACCAAGCGCCATTATGACGATCATATAGGGCAGCTTATCAGAAGTGTGCATGATGCTATTGAAGGGTCTGTCGTCGGCCGCATTGAACCCCAAGGCTTGACGACCGTTGTGGTACCTACTTGGCTAGGCGATGTAGGTGATGAATATGCCATGGCCTGCTTTATGGCCAATAGATCAGCGGGGCCATCATGTTAATTTGGTACCAGCCTAAACCCAATGAAGTTAACTTTTTACCTTGGCTAGAGCACTATCTAGAAAAAAGGCGACGTAGCCGGTTGGTCTTGTATGTTAGTGCTGCTGTGATTTTGCTGCTAGGTTTAGGTGCTTTAGGGTGGTTGTACGTTAACTTGCTTCAAGCGCGAGCAGGTATGCTGCAGCAAGTGTCTGAGGGGAGGCAGCAGCTGCAGGTGCTGCAACGTAAAATATGGGCTGGCTCGTTAGAGAAGCGGCGTATAGAGCGCAGGTCCATTATTGAGGCCCAGAAAAAGTTTTACTCATGGTTGCCAGTGCAAGAGTTGTCTCGTTTATTAATCACATTGGCACCAAACCAGCAGCTGGTAAGTTGGCAGTGGCAGCCCATACGTGAAGGCCAGCAAGTTATGTATAAAATTACGGGCCAGGACCCGTGGCAACATTGGTGGCAAGATACTCTCAGTTTGTGGCCATCTATGCACTTAGTGGCACTTGGGCCAGAGGGTGATGGATGGAAGCTTAAAGCGCGCTACCTGCTACCGATCATGCCTTTGCCGGTGGTTTATGCCACTGAGACCCCTAAATTGGAGACTTTTGCATTGCAACTAAGGCCTCAGCCATTGAGTGCATACACTGGCGAGGATAAGGAGTTTGAACCTATAGCGTATATTACTGGCCAAGTTACAAGATATGGCAAAAGCTTAGAAATTGTGCATGGCCAACGCGACCAAGGTGTGCAGGTAAA
>CAJXEN010000007.1 GCA_913052465.1 uncultured Oceanospirillaceae bacterium | reverse complement strand
ATTAATCTGAGGTCTGTATTATGAAGTTAATTTATATGATTTCAAAAGCACGCATGCTGATCAGTGCAGTTGCTTTTAGTTTGATAATGTCGTCTACCATAGCCGTTGCCGACACCATCAAAGTGGCTGGAATCTTCACCCTTCCTGTAGAGCAACAATGGATAAGCCGTATTCATATTGCACTTAGCGCAGCGCAAGATCGTGGAGATATTGAATATGTTTATTCAGAAAACGTTTCCAATACTGATTACGAGCGAGTCATGCGAGAGTATGCTGAGCAAGGAGTAGACCTTATAGTAGGTGAAGTATTTGGTCTTGAACGGGCTGCTAGAAAGGTGGCTGCCGACTATCCTGAAACGGCTTATTTAATGGGTTCTTCCTTTTCACCACAAGCACCTAATTTTTCTGTCTTTGATAACTTCATTCACGAACCAGCCTATTTATCAGGCATGGCTGCAGGTGCAGTTAGTGAATCAAACATCATTGGCATGGTCGGTGGTTATGCCATCCCAGAGGTTAATCGCTTAATGCATGCATTTATGGCAGGTGCACGCGAAGTTAATCCTGACGTTACCTTTTTAGTTAACTTCCTTGACAGCTGGTATGACCCACCAAAGGCTAAAGAAAGTGCTTTCGCCATGATCGATGCTGGAGCTGATGTAATGTATGCCGAACGCTTTGGCGTATCTGATGCTGCGGTAGAGCGTGGTAAAAAAGCCATAGGCAACGTGATTGATACCGCCAGCGACTACCCAGGAACTATTTTAGCTTCAGCCCTTTGGCACATGGAAGCCACTATTGATAAAGCAATTGGTGCTGTGGCAGATGGTTCTTACGTTGCTGATGACTATAGTAAATACAGCTATATGATTCACAATGGTGGATCTCTTGCCATAGACGAAACCTTAGTACCTGCTAGAACAGTAGCTGCGATTCGGGCCAAAGAAGCAGCCATCCTCAATGGCAGCTTCGTTGTGTCCATCAATGACGAGACCCCTGTATCAGATCACTGATATAAGGGCTGTTTTGTTGATCAAAACCCTGCTAAGTGAATCACTTCACATAGCAGGACTTTTCTGCCCTGTTGTTGCTAGCGGATATCCTATATGAATAATGACACGGTGCTTTGTCTTAACAATTTAAGCAAACGATTCGGCACTATTGTGGCAAATGAGTCAGTAAGCATCGACTTAAAACGTGGTGAAATTCTGTCTTTGTTAGGCGAAAATGGCGCTGGAAAAACAACACTAATGAATATGCTTTTTGGCCATTACATGCCAGATTCTGGCAGTATTCAAGTAGCCAATGTACAAGGAGAACTAGCACCTTTAACTTTGGGTCACCCTCAAGCAGCCTTAAATGCTGGCATTGGCATGGTCCACCAGCACTTTACTTTGGCCGAAAACTTATCTGCTATTGATAATATTTTACTAGGCTCAGAAAGTTTATTTGCGTGGCGTCGCTCCATGGGCGCAGCCCGTGAAAAGATTAACAGCATCATGCTGCGCACAGGTTTAAATGCCCCTCTTGATACCATAGTAGGTCAGCTCTCAGTCGGTGAGCGCCAACGAGTAGAAATCCTCAAAGCACTGTATCGTGATGCGCGCATATTAGTATTGGATGAACCCACAGCAGTGTTAACTCCGCAAGAAGCGGATACTCTTTTTGCAAATATCGAGGTAATGACTAAAGACGGTTTGTCAGTCATATTTATCTCTCACAAGTTACGTGAAGTGCTAGCATTTTCCCATCGCATTGCCGTGTTGAGGCATGGAAAGAAGGTCGGAGAGATTGCGACTAAAGAGGCAGATGAGAAAATAATTTCTCGCTTAATGGTGGGTGCTGATACACCATCAACCCCCAAAGAAGTGCTTGATGTTGGAGCACCAGTACTACAATTAATTGACCTTTGTGCGCCAGGCACTAGCGCTCGAAGCAGCCTTGTACGAGCTAATCTAACCGTATGTGCAAGCGAAATTGTTGGCATCGCAGGTATCTCTGGCAATGGCCAGTCTACTCTAGCCAAGGTAATATCCGGTTTAACACGCCCAACTTCAGGTCGTCTTGAAATTGATAGCGAACCAGTGCTCACATATACCCCCGCTAGCTTGCTCAACGCTGGCGTTGGCAGAATACCTGAAGATCGACATCACGATGGTGTCATAGGCGCAATGAGTGTGTCTGAGAATTTAGCCATTGAACGCTTGGACAGCAGTGATATTCAAAAAAACGGTTTTTTGCGTAAGAAAAAACTCAAACTCAATGCTCAAAAATTAACCCAAAAGTATGATATACGAGGACCAGGCATTGAATCTGAGACACGACTATTATCTGGCGGAAATATTCAAAAACTCATACTAGCCAGGGTTTTTGAAGCATCTCCAAAGGTAATTTTAGCCAATCAGCCTACCCGTGGTCTGGATATGGGCGCCGTTAGCGAAGTAGGTAAGCGACTGTTACAAGCACGTAAACGCGGTGCTGGTATTCTATTAATTTCTGAAGACTTGGACGAGTTAATGGCTTTGGCTGACCGCATTATTATCATGCATGATGGTGAGCTTCATACCGCTCCTAGCCATGATCGAGCTCAAATAGGATTAATTATGGCTGGAGAAATTTCATGATTCGTATCGAACCTCGTGAAGCACCCTCGCGCCTCTTAACGATTGGCATACCTGTTTTGTCAGCAATGCTTGCATTGTTACTTGCAGCGATCCCACTAACCTTTGCTGGAGCTAATATTGGTGAGGCTTATCAACAAATGGCTAAAGGCATCTTTGGTTCAATGTTTGCCTTTACAGAAATGCTAACCCGTGCCACACCGCTAATATTCACGGGTTTAGCTGCCACCTTAGCCTTTCGTGCCAAACTTTGGAACATTGGTGCTGAGGGTCAATTGTACTTAGGTGCCATGGCAGCTGTGGCTGTTAGTACAGGTTGGATCAGTGGCCCCCCTATACTATTAATTCCAATGATTTTAATTGCCGGAGCATTAGCTGGAGCTCTTGGTATGGCAGGCCCCGCCTACTTAAAAACACGCTTTGGAGCAGATGAAGTGGTGACCACCTTGTTACTCAACTTTATCATCTTAATATTTATCCAAATGATGTTGGAAGGCCCACTTAAAGACCCTATGGGCATGGGGTGGCCGCAATCAAGCCCAGTGGTAGACAATGCTTTGTTGCCCCAGATACTACCGCGTATGCGCCTTCACTATGGTTTGGTCATAGCCCTTGTGGCCGCAGTAATAGCCCATATTATGCTATCCAAAACTGTATGGGGCCTAAAGCTTAGGGCTGTTGGTGAAAATGCTGCAGCTGCTTTGCACGCCGGTATTGGCGTCAAACGTACTTTGATGAGCGCTGCACTTATTTCTGGAGCAATAGCAGGGCTGGCTGGCGTTAGCGAAGTAGCAGGATTAAGGGGTTACCTAACTACAGACTTATCCCCTGGATATGGCTACACCGGTATTGTTGTAGCTATGCTTGCTGGTTTGTCACCCTTGGGAGTGATAGTTGCCGCACTATTTATTGCTTCTGTATTTGTGGGAGCAGATTCAATGAGCCGTGCTATGGGCGTGTCTAGCTACCTAGCAGACTTGGTCGTGGCCATGGCGTTAATCTGTGTTTTAGTCGGTGGTTTTATGGCTCGTTTTACGATCAAGATAACTCCTTCAAATAACACCCTACCCACTAACGACACTGGAGTGGCGTAATGGAAATATTAGAGATTTTGCTCAGTGAAAATTTCTGGGCTGCTGCATTACGCATTGCTACACCACTTATTTTTGGTGTTTTAGGTGCCCTGATTTGCGAAAAGTCTGGCGTTTTGAACCTAGGTATAGAAGGCATTTTTGCAGCTGGAGCTATGGCTGGGTGGATGGCTGTTTGGCTGGGCGCCGACTTGTGGACTGGGTTATTTTTTGCCGCTTTAACAGGTGCTTTTTTTGGCTTTATACACGCCATTCTGACAGTACCGTTAGGGCTTTCACAACACGTGTCGGGATTGGGCATCACTATGTTCGCAACCTCTGTGAGTTACTTTACGTATCGCACTGCATTGCCCCAAGTGAGCTCTCCCCCACGCATTGAGCCATTCCAACCCCTTGATATTCCAATATTGTCAGACCTTCCTTTTTTAGGACCGGTGTTATTTCAACAAACAGCAATGACTTGGTTGGCACTTTTTTTGGTCGCTTTAGTATGGTGGGTGTATAACCGCACCCCTTTAGGCCAAGCTTTGCGTGCTGTAGGAGACAACCCAGACGCAGCAGACGCCCAAGGGTTGTCCGTCTATGGCCTGCGTATTGGCGCCATTGTAGCTGGTTCTGCGTGCATGGCCCTAGGTGGAGCCTTTCTCACTATGTCAGCCTTTGACGCCTTTTTCTTTGGTATGGTTAATGGCCGTGGCTGGGTCTGCATAGCCCTTGTTATTTTTGCTAGTTGGCGGCCAGGAAAAGCCTTGCTGGGGGCTTTATTGTTTGGAGCTTTTGATGCATTTCAGGTACGCTTACAAACAGAAGTAGGTGCTTTTTTACCTTCTCAAGTGTTCTTAATGGCACCTTACATACTTTCAATTTTCGCCTTGGTAATTGTAGCTCGCCGAGCGGAATACCCCCGCGCTCTGTTAACCCCTTGGTTCAAAGGACAACGCTGATGAATTTTGACCTTTTAATTAAAAATGCTAGCTTACAAGATGGCCGGCGTAATATGGATGTCGCATGTTCCAACGGAATAATAGTTGCAGTTAAGCCTAATATTGACCAACCCGCTACCCTAGTAATAGACGCGCAAGGTCAGCTACTAAGCCCACCCTTTGTTGACCCTCACTTTCATATGGACTCCACCTTGTCATTAGGGCAGCCGCGAATGAATGTTTCTGGCACCTTGCTTGAAGGGATTGCCTTATGGGGAGAGCTGAAACCAAAACAAAGTGTGGATGATATTATTAAGCGTGCTATCCATTACTGTGACCTAGCAGTTGCCATGGGTATTGGCGCCATTCGCAGTCACGTTGATGTGTGTGATGACCAATTAAAAAGTGTCACTGCTATGCTTGAAGTACGGCGTTTAGTTGCTCCTTATTTAGACTTGCAGTTAGTGGCTTTTCCACAAGATGGTTTGTTACGTGATACTAATGCCCATACCAATTTGATTAGGGCACTGGATATGGGTGTTGATGTGATTGGCGGTATTCCACATTTTGAACGCACCATGCAAGATGGCACATCATCCATTAAAATTTTGTGCGAGTTGGCTGCCAAACGTGGACTGCAGGTAGATATGCACTGCGATGAATCAGACGACCCACATAGTCGTCATGTAGAAACCCTGGCTAGTGAAACCATACGTTTAGGCTTACAAGGCCAAGTAGCTGGTTCTCACCTTACCTCCATGCATTCCATGGACAACTATTATGTTTCAAAGCTACTGCCACTGTTAGCAGAAGCCAAATTACACGCCATCCCTAATCCACTCATCAACATCATGTTGCAAGGCCGCCATGACAGCTATCCCAAGCGCCGTGGTCAAACCCGTGTGCCAGAACTTAAGGCAGCTGGTGTAAATGTTGGTTTTGGGTCTGACTGCATGATGGATCCTTGGTATTCAATGGGCCGGGCAGACATGCTAGACGTAGCAAGTATGGGATTACACGTTGGTCAAATGTCAAGCCGAGCTGATATGACATGGTGTTTTGATGCAATCACTTATAATTCTGCAGCCATTATGGGTTTACAAGGTTATGGCGTTGTTGAAGGCGCTCAAGCTAACATGGTGTTACTGCAAGCCACAGACCCCATTGAAGCGATACGATTAAAAGCCACACGTTTGATGGTATTTCGTCACGCCAAGTTAATTGCTCAAACTCCAGCCAGCCATACTAGGCTTGAATTGCCGGGCCGCCCTACCCTAGTAGACCCAGCAAAAGCTTTGTTGTAAGCACCTGCGGTGGTGAAAGTTATTTGTTAACTAACCTTGCCACCTAAGTGATTATTACAAGCGGGGTTTGAGGTCTAATCCGCGTATGAGCACTTCAACAGCATAGCGCGTTGCCAGGGGAAAAATTTCATTGTCATAGTCATTAGGTTTAGTCACTGCACTAATCTGTGATTCAAAGTCGGCATAGGTCTGTGTAATAGCCCAAATCATGAAAAACACATGTGCTGGATCTATCGGGGCCATTAGCCCTTCTTTTTGCCATTGCAAAAAAATGCGGCCTTTTTGCTCAACCCAATCATGCAGTTCAGTTTGCAGGTAGTCTCCAATAACTGGGGCACCAGCTATGATTTCCATAGCAATTAAGCGGGAAGCTTCTGGATACTGTTGCGACAACTGTATTTTTTTTGCAATATATTCGGTAATGATTTCCACCGGTTGATCATCAACATGCACCTCATCAAGGGTGCTCGTCCATAGCCTTAAAACCCTCACTATGGCAATTTGATACAGTTCTTTCTTGGTTTTGAAGTAATAAAGCATGTTGGTTTTTGACATGCCAGCTTCTTTTGCAATTTCATCAATACGAGCACCTGAAAAACCTTTGCGTGAAAAAATTGCTACCGCTGCTTCAAGCACTTTTTGTTGGTTTTTTTCGCCAATAGATCCTGCTTTAAAGCGACTGGATGTTTCAAATGGTAATGCGTAGGTCGACAGAATATTCATGTAAAAAAACACAGCCTTGCTGCTATTGTTGTTTAATCGATAAAGATACATGCTTGTCGCTGCACTGACAAGGTTATATGGCCTAAAACACAGGGTGTTTTGCACCTCATAAAACCACCTATTGGTTTATGGATGCAAACCTGCTTTGGTGCAGCGCTAGGTTAATTCGGCCCAGGTTTAGTTAAACCGAAAATCTATTTTTTGGCGATAGTTTATTATTGCATAAAGGCTGACAACATATTGTTGCCCCATAGGCCCACAGTATTTACCAATGTATGTTCAGTATTCGTGGTTTATGTGGTCATTGTCATTGCACTTTATTAGTATTATTGCTAAAACTTATGTTTCATGGCTGTTTCTAGAATGCACTAGAAACAGGCTAATCACTCTGGTAGGTTGTTCTTCCTGCCACATCTACAGGTAATCCCATGCTCATCGGTATACCCAAGGAACCCATGGTCGGCGAAACTCGAGTCGCTGCCACCCCAAAAACAGTTGCACAATTAATTTCACTCGGTTTTGATGTGTGTATTGAGTCTAGCGCAGGGCTTGCTGCTAACTTTGATGATGCCTCTTATGAAGCTGCTGGAGCGTCCGTTAATACCGACACCAAAGCAGTATATCAAAGTGACCTAGTGCTCAAAGTCAACCCTTTACTTGAGCACACTAATCAAAAGTGCCATGAGTTAGACCTGCTCAAGGAAGGCGGTCATTTGATTAGCTTTATGGCTCCTGCCCAAAACGAAGACCAACTCCAACAGCTTGCACAACGCCATATCACCGCCATGTCAATGGAGTCAGTGCCGCGCATATCTCGCTCTCAGTCAATGGACGCCCTAAGCTCCATGGCTAACATTGGTGGTTACCGTGCAATCGTTGAAGCGGCATATCATTTTGGACGTTCCTTTACCGGCCAAATCACCGCAGCGGGTAAAGTGCCACCCGCTAAAGTACTTATTATTGGTGCAGGCGTGGCAGGGCTAGCCGCATTGGGTGCAGCGGGTAGTTTAGGTGCCATAGTGCGGGCCTTTGACACTAGGCCAGAGGTAAAAGAACAAATAAACTCCATGGGAGCCGAGTTTCTAGAAGTAGAAATAGAAGAAGAAAGTGGCTCAGGTGATGGTTATGCCAAGGTCATGAGTAAAGCCTTTATTGAAGCAGAAATGGCCCTATTTGCCGAACAAGCTAAAGAAGTGGACATCATTATCACCACCGCTATGATTCCTGGCAAACCATCACCCAAGCTAATTACTGAAGCCATGGTAGCTAGCATGACTCCGGGCAGTGTTATCGTAGACTTAGCTGCCAGTGGCGGCGGTAACTGCGACCTCACTCAACCTGGTAAAGTGATTACTACCGACAATGGTGTTAATGTGATCGGCTACACCGACATGCCTGCTCGCCTGCCTAGTCAGGCATCACAGTTGTATGGCACTAACTTGGTTAATTTACTAAAACTACTTTGTCCCAACAAAGATGGTCAATTACTAGTCGACTTTGAAGACCCTATCATGCGTGGCGTTACCATCACCAAAGATGGCGCAGTCACATGGCCTGCCCCGCCTATCCAGGTAGCTGCAGCGCCACCTAAGAAAGTGGAAAATAGCGCGCATATTGAACCTGCTAAACAAGAAGTTTCAGTGGCAGTAAAGTATGGCTTAGGCGCAGCTGGCGTAGCTTTAGTAGGCTGGATTGCCCTCAATGCACCAGCTGCTTTTTTAGGCCACTTTACAGTGTTTGTACTGGCCTGCATTATTGGTTATTACGTGGTTTGGAACGTTAAGCATGCCCTTCACACCCCTTTGATGGCCATCACTAATGCAGTGTCTGGCATTATTGTAGTGGGGGCTATAGTGCAGGTAGGCGATGAGCTTAATCTCGTTTCAATTCTTGCGTTGATCTCTGTGCTCATCGCATCCATTAACATTGCTGGCGGCTTTTATGTCACCAAGCGCATGTTAAAAATGTTCCAAAAATAGGAGACGACCAATGCAAGCAAGTATGGTTATCACAGCTTACATTATCGCCGCTGTATTATTTATTATGGCACTTGGCGGCTTATCCCAACAAGAGTCTGCTAAACGTGGCATTTGGTTTGGCATTATTGGCATGGGTACTGCCCTAGTTGCAACATTATTAAGTCCCAAGGTTATGGGCCTCACTTCAGGGCTCAGCTATATTATCATGGCAATGTTAATAGGCGCTGCCATTGGTATTTATATGGCCAACCGAGTGGCCATGACGCAAATGCCAGAACTGATTGCAATACTCCACAGCTTCGTGGGTTTAGCTGCAGTATTTGTTGGGGTTAACAGCTACCTAGACCATTCTCAAGTACTCACACCAGTGATGCAAAATATTCACTTGGTTGAAGTATTTTTGGGTGTCTTTATTGGTGCAGTCACTTTTACCGGTTCTCTTGTAGCTTATGGTAAATTGCGTGGCATCATGTCCTCTAAAGCCCTTAACTTGCCTCACCGACACAAGCTAAACTTATTGGCTTTGTTAGTCAGTGCGGTGATGTTAGTTCAGTTTGTTAATCAAGGTGGCAACGATACCCACCTAATGATTATGGCTTTAATTGCACTCATATTTGGCTGGCATTTAGTGGCCTCTATTGGTGGTGCCGACATGCCTGTTGTGGTGTCTATGCTCAACTCTTACTCAGGTTGGGCTGCAGCAGCAGCTGGTTTCTTACTAGGCAACGACCTGTTGATTGTTACTGGTGCCTTGGTAGGTTCTTCCGGTGCCATACTTAGCTATATAATGTGTCGAGCGATGAATCGCTCCTTTATTTCAGTGATTGCCGGTGGCTTTGGTAATGATCCAGTTGCCAGCGATGATGAAAAAGAAGGTGAAGTGCAACCCACTACGGCTGAAGAAGTAGCTAACATGCTGACCACTGCTAGATCTGTAGTGATTACTCCAGGCTATGGTATGGCAGTTGCACAAGCACAGTACCAAGTACAAGACATCACCCAAAAGCTCAGGGCTAAAGGGGTTAATGTGCGCTTTGGTATTCACCCTGTTGCCGGACGTTTGCCAGGCCATATGAACGTTTTGTTAGCTGAAGCTAAAGTGCCTTATGACATTGTTTTAGAAATGGATGAAATCAATGATGACTTAGCTAACACCGATGTAGTGCTAGTAATAGGAGCCAATGACACAGTTAACCCAGCGGCAAAAAAACCAGGCAGCCCCATTGCAGGAATGCCAGTACTAGAAGTGTGGCACGCCAAAAACGTGGTGGTATTTAAGCGCGGCATGGCCTCTGGTTATGCTGGAGTCCAAAATCCTTTATTCTTTATGGAGAATACCAAAATGCTCTTTGGTGATGCCAAAGTATCCTGTGACCAAATAGCTAATAATATTTGATCAGATTATTTGTTGTAAAATACTAACCCACTGATGAATTAATTGACGCTGAGATTGCACAAGCCTTTGGTAAATTTGCATATCCCTAAGGCTTGTGTGTTTTCATTCTCTGAACCAAATAAGATAAATACTATTATGAAAGCAATTGGATATACACAAATGGGCCCCATTGAGGGGGCTAATTTTATTGAATTTGACACAGCAACACCGATTATCGAGGCACACGACTTATTGGTTGCAGTCCATGGTATTTCACTTAATCCAGTAGACACCAAAGTTCGCGGCCGAGCTGAGCCAGAAGACCAGCCTAAAGTTCTTGGCTATGATGCTGCTGGTATTGTTATGCAAATTGGTAGTGCTGTCAGTAGATTCAAAATTGGTGATGAAGTTTTTTATGCTGGTGATGTTACTCGCGCTGGCACCAATGCTGAACTTCATGCAGTTGATGAACGTATTGTTGGTAAAAAACCCACTTCGTTAGGTTTTCCTGAAGCTGCGGGTATGCCTCTTACTACCATTACTGCGTGGGAACTCCTGTTTGACTCCCTTGGAGCCAAAGAAGGTGAAGGCGAAGGTGATACCCTTTTAGTGATCGGCGGTGCTGGGGGTGTCGGGTCCATTCTCATCCAACTTGCTAAACAGCTCACTCAGCTAACAGTGATCGCAACAGCTTCTCGTCAAAAGACAGTTGCCTGGGTAAAGAAGATGGGGGCTGACTATGTAATTAATCACAATGAACCAATTGCAGCTCAGGTAAAAGCTCTTAATATTGAACCTAAATATGTAGCAGCCCTTATAGGTACTGATGGCCATTTTGATCAAATCATAGAGCTAATCAAACCACGTGGTCATATTGCCTTTATTGATGACCCACAAACACTGGACATCAAGGCAGGTAAAACTAAAGCAATCAGTTTTAGTTGGGAGTTTATGTTTACCCGTGCTATGTTCAAAACTGATGACATGGAGGAACAACATAAGCTATTGAACCGTGCGTCAGAACTCTTTGATGATGGCACATTAATGTCTACTGTGACTAAAAACATTGGGAAAGTCAGTGCCCATACACTGTTTGAAGCTCATAAAGAACAGGAAAGCGGGCAAGTAATTGGCAAAAATGTACTCACCGGTTTTTACTAGGTCTTATAGCTGATGGGCTTTATCTTGGTACAAGTTCAACCAGCATGTGTTTTACGGGCATAGTTGGCATAGGTAAAGTTTGGCTATTTAGTAATCGAAAACTTGCATTAAACGTCTAGATTAGCCATATTGTGCATTATTCTGAACACAGCTAAATAGAGACTTTTTACATGGCCAAGAACAAACTTATCGGCGATCCAACTCACATTTCTATGTACGCCAACCAGTTTAGCTTTTTGGCGCGTCCTCTTACGCGTGATATGACCCAAGGGTTTGATGCTGCTGTTGTGGGCTTACCATTCGACTTAGCGACTACAGGCCGTGCAGGTACACGTTCTGGACCCAATGCAGTGAGGCAGGCAAGCAGTAACGTGGGTTGGGAAGGTAGGCGCTGGCCTTGGCGCTTTGATGCCTTTAAATACCTTAAAGTGGCAGACTATGGTGATTTAGATTTTATTCCAGGTAACACTGACGACCTAAATAGTGAAATAGAGCAACATGCGCAACACATCCTTGCGTCTGGGGCTCGGATGTTAAGTATTGGTGGTGACCATTATGTGACCTTACCGTTGCTTCGTGCCCATGCAAAACATTACGGTAAAATGGCATTAGTTCATTTTGACGCTCATACCGACACCTATCCTAACGATACTGAAATTGACCATGGAAGTATGTTTTACCATGCACCTAGGCAAGGTTTAATAGCTTCAGACCATTCCATACAGGTGGGTATCCGCACAGAATACAGACCTGAAGACCATGAATTTGAAGTGATTGACGCCGCACAGGCTAATGACATGAGCGCCGATGACATCGTTGCGTCTATTATAAAACGAGTGGGTAATTTACCCGTTTATTTAACTTTTGACATCGACTGTTTAGACCCAGCGTATGCACCAGGTACTGGTACGCCGGTAGTCGGCGGGTTAACCACAGATAAAGCCTTGAAAATAATTCGTGGTTTAAAAGATGTGAACATTATTGGTTTTGACTTAGTTGAGGTAAATCCAGCATATGATCATGCTGAAATTACAGCCTTAGCAGGTGCAACATTGCTGCTAGAATTCTTATATTTATTGGCTCACAAAAAACACCAATCAAGCCTATAAAAACGACACTTAGGTTATTTTAACCAGGGGTTGTAACCTTTGGGCTCTACTTTTTTAACTGTAGGCGCCGACTCTTTAGGAGCTGAATCTTTAGGCGCTGGCTTAAATACTGGCGCTGGTGCTGTCTCAGATTGGGCTGCTGTTTCTATTTCCACATCAGTTGCATCAGTCTCTAGTAAAAGCAGCGCCTCTAAACGGAGTTTTTCTTCACGGGCGGCTTCTATATCATCACGTTCCGCCAGGCTAATAGAGTCCATGTCATATAAAAAAGAACCCACGTACTGCACGTATTCATCTTCATGGATTTTGGTGAGTTTGTTGCGGTATTCAAAATCAAATAACAAAATAATCCAACTCACTTGTTCATGGCCCATTTTGCTAATTTTGTGAATAATCCCTTCACCATAAGCACTAGAATAAGAACAATCTTCAATTATGCTTTTAACTAACGCAGTGCCACTTGCAACACCATTAGTTTCCATGTTTTCATGGTCGTATTGGGTGATAGAAAAATTTCGAGCCCACGCTTCTAAGCCATTTTCATCTTCTTCAAAATAACTATCTGGAATAGTGTCATAGCTAATGGTGGAACACCAAACAGACACTTTGCCATATTTTTCAAAGCTAGGTAGTTGTGTGCTATCTGTTGAAGTAATTGATGAAGACATTAAATGAAGCCTAAATTTGGGTGCTTGTATGAATGCGAAAAGTAACACAAACACCCTAACCCTACAATGATATTAGCCTTTATAAAGGACACACAGTGCAACAATACCTCGACATATTTCAGCAACTAGCAGCACAGCACTTTCATCAAGACGGCCCAGTAAGTAAGCCTATTAGTGCTAAAGACCTTAACCAAATAGTAGATTTCAGCCTTCACGATGAAGGTGCAGAACTAACAGCTTTAAAACAGGCTGCTGAGCATTATTTAACGTATCAACCCGATAGTGCTCAAGTTGATTTTTTTTAATTACTCTATTCTGGCCGCAATGATCCAGCCTTATTAGGGGACTGGGTTACCAGCCTTAGCAACGCTAATATGCATACCTATCAAATGAGCCCAGTAGCCACGCTGATGGAACAGGAGCTAATAAACCAATGGAATCGTTTGGTGGGTTTTACCAGCGCTTCTCAAACTGGTGATGGTGTTATGGTTTCTGGTGGCAGCCAAGCTAATCTCATTGGCATGATGATGGCTCGTCATCATGCTTGCCCAGACATCAAAACTAACGGTTTTGGTCACCAAAAGCTGATTGCCTTTGTTTCGGATCAAGCACATTACTCGGGTCAAAAGGCGGCAAATGTCTTGGGTATAGGTGTGGATAACTTGATTGCTGTTGCATCAGACAGTGATGGAAGAATGTGCCCTTCTGCCCTCATCGAAGCGATAGAGCAAAGCATAGAAAAGGGCCACAAGCCTTTTTATATAGGGCTTACTGCAGGTACAACTGTACTGGGTGCTTTTGATCCGGTGCCACAGTGCAGAGTAATTGCCGACCAATATAACCTTTGGCTACATATTGACGGTGCTTGGGGTGCCCCTGTGTTGTTTTCACAACAGCATAAACACTTATTAAAAGGCTGTGAATTGGCAGATTCTTTTTCATGGGATGCCCACAAGCTGATGAATGTGCCTATTACGGCAGCCGTCATTTTAACCCGTCACCAAGGCATGTTAGAACAAACATGTGGTGGTGGTGGGGGTGATTATTTGTTCCATAACGATGAAAACGCAGCCCATAACTTAGGCCAAAAGTCTATTCAGTGTGGCCGACGAGCGGATGCTTTAAAGGTATGGTTAAGTTGGAAAGCAATTGGAAACACTGGTTTTGAAGACAAGGTGGATCAATTGCAAATACTAAAAGATGGTTGCGTTGAGGCTATTGAAAATTCACCCCAGTTACACATGATTGGTCCTGCACCATACCTTAATGTGTTATTTCAGTATCGCCCATCTGCAGACTTGAACGAAGTACAACTTCGAGAGTTGAATATTGCCCTGTGCAAAGCGATGCAAACCCAAGGTGGTGCTTTTGTAGACTATGCTAAATACCAAGGTAAAACAGGTATCCGCCTTATACTTGCCAATAGCGATACTCAAGTAAGCGACATCAACCGGTTACTAGATAACTGTATTAAAACTGGCGCAACTCTGGCCAATCAAGGCTAATAACAATTAGTTTTGGGTTTTCCAAATATCACTATTAATTACTGCAGGTTTTGATGATGGTGATACTTTGGGTGAAGGGCGAGCTTTTGCTTGGTATTCATCTTGAGACCTAAGTCGTTTACCACGCACGATGGCATAAACGTACAAAGATTCTACTTTATCCCGAGCCCAGGGTGTTTTGCGCAAAAACTTAAGACTGGATTTGACGCTAGGGTTAGCCTTAAAACAGTTCAAATTCACCTGCTCTGCTAAGACCTCCCAACCAAAGGTATCCACAAGGTCGGTAATAATTTGTTCTAATTTAACGCCATGGAGTGGATTGCGAGGTTGCTCGGTATTCATAATTTTCTTCAGTTAACAAAATATCATTACTATTATCACCAACATGTAGGCACTAAACAACTGGTAATAGTACGATTGACCCACAAAAAACTTCAATTTAATAAGCTCTAACTCAGCTTGCTGCCTCTTTTTGCAGGGTTCTGAAAGCCCCCAACACTGTGGACTAAACTAACGCACGATCCCAAACCTCTATAACAAACCACTTGGGTCCTTAATAGTCCTTAATAGTGCCTTACACGCACATTTGCCTCAGGCTCGCTTTGTCATGCACCTGCCCAGTAAATACGCCACAGCATTGGTCTGTTTAAAAAATAAAACGACAGTTTTAACTTTGGCCAGCAACACTTGAATAAAATTATGGCTATCATAGTCAAAAAACAGCTCATATCGTGTGTAACCCCTGCCAAACTAGTGCTTGAGCGACTCTAAGTATAGTTTTTTTGTCATTGATCTGTTTTTAAAGCAGTCTCATCTTTTCCTGTCTATCGTTAATCCGTATAATTATGTGCAACTAGAGCCGAGCTTTGTGCCGGTTTTGTTACATTTATGCGGCCTAGTGCCTCTTCATATATAACTAGAAAAAAACATCCGTTAGACCACAGGATCGCCCATGATCAAAGTCGAATCAGTAAGCAAACGTTTTGGTGGCGTACATGCCGTTAACAACGCCTCCATCGAAATAGTAAAAGGGTCTATCACCGGACTCATTGGCCCCAATGGGGCTGGTAAAACCACATTATTTAACATGATTGCGGGCAACCTAGCGCCTACATCTGGCCACATTTACCTAGACGGTGAAGACATAACTGGCATCCCCCCTTATGAATTATTCCATAAAGGTTTACTCCGCACGTTCCAAATTGCCCATGAATTTGGCACTTTAACAGTGCTAGAAAACCTCATGATGGTGCCTTCGCAACAAGCTGGTGAAAAACTAATGGATGCTTGGTTCCGCCCGTCTTTAGTGCGCGAACAAGAAGCCAAAGTACGTGACAAGGCGATGGAAGTAATCGACTTCCTTAACTTAGGCCATGTTGCTCAAGAATTAGCTGGCAACCTGTCTGGCGGCCAAAAAAAGCTGCTAGAACTTGGCCGCACTATGATGGTGGATGCAAAGGTAGTTTTGTTAGACGAAGTAGGTGCTGGGGTAAACCGCTCACTACTAAGAGAAGTGGGTGAAGCCATCGTGCGTCTGAACCAAGAAAAAGGGTATACCTTTTGTATGATCGAACACGATATGGATTTCATAGGCCGTTTGTGTGATCCAGTAATTGTTATGGCTGAAGGATCGGTGCTTGCCCAAGGCACAGCTAAAGAAGTGATTGCCAATGAGGCTGTGATAGAAGCGTACTTGGGTACAGGCCTAAAAAACAAACCGAGGGCAAGCGCATGAGCTATCTAGTTGCAAATCAGTTGCGAGGCGGCTATGGCGGCACAGATATTCTTAATGGCTGCTCTTTATCTGTAGACAAGGGTGAAATCGCCGTTATTGTAGGCCCCAACGGGGCTGGTAAATCTACCGCGATGAAAGCCTTATTAGGCATGCTTAATCTCCGTGAAGGCAGCGTAATTTTAGGTGGCAAAGACATTACCCACATGTCTCCCCAAGACCGTGTTGGTGAAGGTATTGCTTTTGTACCGCAAACCCATAATGTGTTTGGCGGTATGACTGTAGAAGAGAACCTTGAAATGGGTGCTTTTCTTCGCACTGATGATTTCACCCAAACCATGGAACAAATTTACGACCTATTCCCTATTCTCAAAGAAAAGCGCCGTCAAAAGGCCGGGGAACTCTCTGGTGGTCAGCGCCAACAAGTGGCTGTAGGCCGGGCTATGATGACCCAACCTAGCGTACTAATGTTAGATGAACCTACCGCTGGCGTATCACCTATCGTTATGGATGAACTGTTTGACCGCATTTTAGAGGTGAAGCAACAAGGTATCGCCGTGTTAATGGTGGAACAAAACGCCGCTCAAGCTTTAAACATTGCCGACAAAGGTTATGTTTTAGTAACAGGCACTAACAAACACACAGGCAGTGGTGATGAACTACTGGCTGATCCTGTGGTGCGTCGCACCTTTTTGGGGGGCTAAGCTATGCCAGAATTTATTGATATTTTAAATGCCATCGTCCTGTTCTCTAATTTTGTATTAGTACCAGCAGCGTCTTATGGTGCTCAATTAGCTCTTGGAGCACTGGGTATTACTTTAGTTTATGGCATTCTTCGCTTTTCTAACTTTGCCCACGGCGACACCATGGCCTTTGGCACTATGACGGTTATTTTAGTCACTTGGGGCTTCCAGTCTATGGGCATAAGTTTTGGCCCACTGCCCACCGCACTCCTAGCCCTGCCCTTTGGTATTGTCGGGGCCATCGCCTTAACCTTAGTGTTTGACAAAACTGTGTATAAGTTTTACCGCACTAAAAACAGCGCCCCAGTTATTTTTGTCATCGTGTCTACCGGTGTTATGTTTATGACCAACGCCATCGTGCGGCTAATCATTGGCCCAAGTGATCAGCGTTTTAGGGACGGCACTAAGTTTATTTTTCGGCCCCGTGAGTTTAAAGAATTCACTGGCTTATCAGAAGGTTTAGCACTTAAATCCACCCAAGTACTTACCTTAACAGTGGCGCTTATTTGTGTGGCTGCTTTATTCTATTTTTTGCAAAAAACCCGCACAGGAAAAGCCATGCGTGCATTTTCTGATAACAAAGACCTCGCCTTGCTATCAGGCATCAACCCAGATCGTGTGGTACTGATCACTTGGATTCTGGTTGCTGCTTTAGCTACTACTGCTGGAACCCTGTATGGCTTAGATAAAAGTTTCAAACCTTTTACCTATTTTATGCTGCTGTTGCCCATGTTTGCTGCCGCAATTGTTGGCGGTATTGGTAGCCCTATTGGCGCAGTAGTGGGTGGTTTTGTTATTGCTTTTTCAGAAGTGATAGTGACCTACGCCTATAAAAAGTTCTTCATTTACCTATTGCCAGAGTCTTTAGAGCCCTCAGGTTTGATGCAGTTCTTATCCACTGATTATAAGTTTGCTGTGTCATTTATTATCCTAGTGGTGGTATTACTAATTAGACCAACAGGCATCTTTAAAGGGCAATCTATCTAATGAAAGCACTATTAAATCAAAAAAATCGGGCACCTTTGGCTTTCGCAGTGATGGCTTTATTATTGGTTGCTGTGGGTATGGGGCAATCTTGGCCTTTTGCATTAGCCATTTTAAACTTGTGCCTTATTTCTGCTGTGATGTCTTTAGGTGTCAACATTCAATGGGGTTACGCTGGGCTGCTTAACCTAGGGGTCATGGGCTTTACTGCATTGGGCGGCCTAGCCGCTGTTTTAGTGTCTGAAGCACCTGTGCTAGAAGCATGGTCTGTAGGTGGCCAAGGCATGGCCGTAAGCTTCTTGCTAGTGGTCATTACCATAGTGTTATCTATACTGGTATATCGCAACATGGCTGCCAACTGGCAACGTAGACTTACCTTAGCCACACTGTACATTGGCGCATATTTTGTGATTAATCACTTTTATAGGCCTGCTGTATATGCCATTGAAAGTGTTAATCCTGCCAGCACTGGGTTTCTTGGTGGTATGGGCATGCCTATTATCTTTTCATGGGTGTTGGGCGGCATCATGGCAGCTGGCGTGGCTTGGGTGGTGGGTAAAATCACCCTGGGTTTACGCTCTGATTACCTGGCGATTGCCACCTTAGGTATTTCTGAAATTACCATTGCCGTTTTGAAAAATGAAGATTGGTTAGCCCGTGGTGTTAAAAACGTGGCCGGTTTAGATCGCCCTGTACCTTTTGAACTTGATCTACAAGCCACGCCATGGTTTATAGACATGGTGCAGTCTTTATTTAGTGGCCGCCTAGCCGCACTAATAGACACCGAACGTACTGACGCCCTAAATCAACTGGTAATTCAGAGCTCTAGTGTTTTTGTAAAGCTTTGCTACACTGGGCTATTTACAGTGGTATTAGTTGTTATATTGTTATTAAGTATGAAAGCCTTAAATTCCCCTTGGGGACGCATGATGCGTGCCATACGTGACAATGAAGAAGCCGCTAATGCCATGGGTAAAAACGTGGTACGGCAACACCTTCAAGTATTTGTATTAGGAAGTGCTGTGGTAGGAATTGCGGGGGCCATGCTGGTAACGCTAGACGGCCAGTTTACACCTTCATCTTACCAGCCATTGCGCTTTACTTTTTTAGTGTGGTTAATGGTGATTGTTGGTGGCAGTGGTAATAACTTAGGTGCAGTATTTGGTGGCTTCTTTATATGGTTTATGTGGATAGAAGCAGAACCTTTATCGATCGCATTTATGGATCTTGTCACTGCAGGTATGGATCAAGCCAGTGGCTTACGTGAACACTTACTCAAAAGTGCACCGCATTTACGTTTGTTTATTATGGGCTTAACCTTATTGCTGACCATGCGCTTTATGCCCAAAGGCATTATCCCAGAAGAGACACGCCTGCATACTGTGTAGGCTTTTATTTGGGCTTATGCAGGTTTATGTTAAGGCCATAGGTTGGCAGTTTTTTTGAAGCTGCCAACCTTTTATAATGCACTACCAAACCCTCACAAAAGTCTCACCAAACTCTCACCATTAGCTACCAAACTGCGTTAACAGCTGTTCAAAATCCGCTGCCAACGGCGCAGTGATTGCAAACTTACTGCCATCTCTTTTAGTAAGCACCATTTGTGTGCATGCCAACCATAAGCGTCCTGCACCAAAATAGCCTTCACAGGCACGGTTCAATATACCCTTGCCATGGCGCGTATCGCCTACAATAGGATGCCCTATATGCTTTAAATGGCGCCTAATTTGATGCTTTCGCCCTGATACAGGCTCACACTGCATTAAGGATAAGCGAGTAGTGGCATAACGATCTACAGCCAGCAGAATTTCAAATTTTTGCAAACACTTCACATGGGTTAAAGCGTCTTTGGCATCACCACCTGAACTAATGCCTGCATACTCATCGGCTTCGTCCCTTAGCGCATGATCAATAGTCATCAACTCTGGCCCATAGCCTCTCACTAACGCTAAGTAAGTTTTATGAATTTGGTGCTCACGAAATTGTTCACTATAGAAACTAGCAGCCTCACTTGAGAGCGCAAATACCAGTACACCAGAGGTGGGTTTGTCTAAGCGATGCAAGGGATACACATGTTGGCCAAGCTGATTACGCAACTCCTGCACTGCAAAACGAGTTTCACGTTTATCAATAGGGCTACGGTGTACTAACAAACCACTGGGTTTGTTGATGGCGACAAGATCAGTGTCTTGATAAATGATAGATAGTGGCTGTGGAGAGTCAGTTAACATATATAAATTTCAGGTGTTAAAAAGCCCGACTAAATTGCTTTAATCGGGCTTTGCAGTTTACAGACTAAAGGTTAAAATTAGAACTTGTAGCCAACTTTAACTGCGGTTACTAACATCGTATTGCCACCCATTGAAGCCGTAGTTGCAGCATTTGAACCAGTAATCTCAGTGTCACCCAAGTTCACCTTTTGGACCCCTAGTGTTACAGACGCTTTCTCACCTGTGTAGGTTACACCAACACCCATTTTGCTATAACCATCTGTTGGTCCAAGTGCAGAACCGCCTACTCCTTCCGCAGATTCAGTACCGTATGTTACAGCACCAGACCATTGGTCAGAAAACTTACGCCCTAATCCTAGTGAGTATGAGGTCGTGTCACTTGTAAACTTCTTTAAACTCTCACCAGTTGGATGGTTTGCTTTATATACAGGTGGTGTAAGTTCAAGTTGAGTCCACTTAACTTGCCTAATAGTACCAAACAATAATGTATTTTCAGCGACGCCTGTTTGAAAATCTAGATTGAAAGATTCAGGTGTTTTTGTAGGCAGTACTCCTGGGGTTGTAGTGGTGACACCTAAACTACTGGTTACCGACTCAGAAATCGCTATGTCATGGCTAACCTTAGAATGGTAAGTCAACGCCACACGCATGGCTATTTCTGGTTTCTCAAACGCAGCACCAAAAACATAGCCCAAACTTGAGTCTGCAGTCGATGTGATATTGTAAGCGCCACCATATGCCATCATCAGTGGGTTTGTATTAGATGCACTCATCGATTGATTTTTCAAACCGCCATAAATAGTGACATTATCTAAATCATAACTAGCCAAAAGAGTAGTTGCTGCAGATTCTACTTCAGCTTTAACTCCGTTATATGAAGCATAAGTGGCACCACTGGTCCAGCTAACACCGGCACCAAAAGGGCTATCTTGAATCACAGCTATAAATATTTCGTCATTAATTTCTGTACGGAAGGCTATGGTAGTGAAGCTATAATCAGGCGCTACTTCGCCAGTAGCATTACCACCACTATATGTGCCGTTTACACTGGGGTTTACCGATACAGAAGTCACTTCTAATAAGCTTCCATCTTTTAGGATGATTGAAGTATCTTGTCCTGTGCGATCAAAACCACCAGCTTGGGCTGACATAGCCCTAAAATAGTACCCAAAACTGCAAAACTTATGAGTGTACGTTTCATACTTGCCTCTTTTTATTTTAAATTAAAACACTTGTTTCAATTGACGATTAGATGCTTTTGTCAAGATCCTGTCAAGGTTAATACTGTTAAGTTTTTCAAACAACTAAATAAACAAAAAAACCCAACTTAAATCACTCTAAATTGGGTTTTTATTATTTAAGGTTTAAGCTACTGCTTAGTGAACCTTAATGGTAGTAAATGCACCATTTTTTACTTCTTGCTCTTTGTAAGAGCCAGCAGGATCACCGTTTGCATCAAATTCTACGTTGGTAGCACCTTCGTAGTTGACTTGGCCACCGTCTGCTAAAATCTGTAGACCTTTAGCAAGTTCGCCAGGAAGGATGATTTCGCCAGGAGCATTAGCAACATTGCTAATGTGAGCTAAAATACCAGCGCGGTCAGCAGAACCAGCAGATTGCATAGCAAGCGCTAATAGTGCACCAGCATCGTATGACTGAGCAGCGTAAGGAGCAGTGCCGTCTAGGCCAGCTGCAGCGGCAACATCGTTAAACATTGCTGCACCAGCAGACTCAGAACCAGGCAAAGTACCAAAGGTACCTTCGATGCCACCATCTACATCTAATAGAGAGTCACCGATCATGCCGTCAGCTAAGATGAAACGGTCAAATGCACCAGAATCTAAAGAAGCCTGAATAATGCCACGGCCGCCTTGGTCAACGTAACCTAATACAACTAACTCAGATGCACCAGAAGCAGACAGTGCGCCCACTTCAGCAGAGTAATCTGCCTTGCCATCTTCGTGAGCAGCTTCGATAGTAATAGTACCACCAGCAGCACGGTAAGACGTAGCGAAGGCATCAGCCAATCCCTTACCATAGTCGTTGTTGGTGTAAGTTACAGCGACAGTGTCAATGCCACGAGTCATTACAACGTCTGCCAATACAACACCTTGGCGTGCGTCAGAAGGCGCTGTACGGAAGAATACGCCGTTGTCTTCGATGTTAGAAAGGCCAGGAGACGTTGCAGATGGTGAGATCATAGCAATGCCGTTTGGAGCACCTACGTTCTTAGCAATAGCACCAGTTACACCAGAACAATCAGCGCCCATGATAGCAACTACGTTGTCAGAGTTTACCAAACGTTCTGCCGCAGCAGTTGCCGCTGAAGAGTCTACACAAGTAGAGTCTGCACGTACTGAAGTGATGCTTTCGCCACCTAGTAACAAACCAGAGTTAGACGCTTCAGTAAAGGCCAGTTCTGCGCTATCAGCCATAGTTGGCGTTAACGATTCGATAGGGCCAGTAAAGCCAAGAATTACACCAACTTTAATGTCTGCATGAGCAGCACCTGCAATCAGGGATGCAGCAGCGGCAGCTAGAAGTGTCTTTTTAAATATGTTTTGCATTAGTCTATTCCTCTAGGAATTTTATATTTATGATAATGGCTACGGCGCCCCACAATAGTTTTGGGTTGAACCGCTTCGGTTAGTAGCTAGCTAATTTATTAATAGCCCAACTACTGCCTATCGTCTCACAGCCAATAGGCCGCAGCGAAGGACCGAGTATATCCGCTAGTTATAGTGAAGTTCAAACTTTAATTTCTGCATTAACTGGTATAGACCGAGCTTTTCACTGCATTTTATGTAATTTTTCATTGGCCGATCATTTTTATAGCCTCTTCAGCAAATACAGCTATTCTGCTACACTTATTCTTATTATTATTTACCTACTTATTTGCAGAGTTGCCCATGCCTATCCGTATTCCAGATGCTTTACCTGCCACCAGTGTGCTGCAAAAAGAAAATGTGTTTGTAATGACAGAAACACGGGCCCTTAACCAAGACATAAGGCCACTGAAGGTAATCATTCTCAATTTAATGCCAAAAAAAATTGAGACAGAAAATCAAATCATGCGATTATTGTCTAATTCTTCGTTGCAGGTAGACATAGAGTTATTGCGGGTAGACAACCGATCTAGCAAAAATACACCTTCAGAGCATCTTAATAGCTTCTACCGAAGTTTTGATCAAATTAAAGGTCACAATTATGACGGCCTAATCATTACTGGCGCCCCACTGGGCTTGGTAGCCTTTGAGGATGTGATTTATTGGCCTCAGGTAGACGAAATTATTCAGTGGTCTCGCACTCACGTGACCTCCACCTTGTTTTTGTGTTGGGCCGCCCAGGCAGGCTTAAAGTCGTTGTACGATTTACCCAAACAAACCCGAGCGCAAAAGTTATCTGGGGTTTACCAACAAACAGTGAACCCTGGTCATGATGTGCTCACCCGAGGTTTTGACGACCAGTTTTTAGCACCTCAATCGCGTACTGCAGACTTCCAAGTTGATTATATCAACGCCAATACCGACCTCATTATTTTGGCTCAATCTGATGCCTCTGGGGTTTACTTGATGGCCAGTAAAGATCGGCGCCAGGTATACATTACTGGCCACCCAGAATACAGCTCCCACACTCTAGCAGATGAGTACCACAGAGATCACGCAGCAGGGTTAAGCCCTATACTACCTATCAACTATTTCCCTAATGACGACGCTAGCGCTACCCCTAGAGCGTCTTGGCGCAGCCATGGCTATTTGTTTTTTAGCAACTGGCTCAATTATTGTGTTTATCAAGCAACACCGTTTGATTTAGAACATATGGAGCCTACGCTGGATTAACATTGAGAGTTAATCCACTAGCAAAGTAAGCTAATAGCTCACCTTGTATTAAAAGGTCTGGGTATTAGAAAGTCTTGGGGTTAAAAGGTCTGGTGAATCTGCTCCTGAAAAGGAGCTAAGTCGCCCAGCTTCTGCGCTACCCAACTGGCATTATGGTAGGTCTCTAAATATCGATCACCACCGTCACACAGTAAGGTAACGATAGAGCCCGTAATGCCTTGCGTTTTCATTTTTTGCGCCACTTGCATGGCACCCCATAAGTTGGTACCTGTTGAAGGCCCAGCTTTACGGCCAGTTTGTTGTTCTAGCCAAAGCATTGCCGCAACACTCGCTAAATCTGGCACTTGGATCATCTCATCAATCACATCAGGCATAAATGAGGCTTCTACCTGCGGTCGTCCAATACCTTCAATACGGCTACTAATGCCAGTAACAATACTTGGATCTTGGGCCATATAACTTGGGTAAAAAGCGGAATTTTCAGGATCCACCACTACCAATTGAGTGTCATAACCCAAGTAGCGTATATAACGCCCAAGGGTGGCCGAAGTGCCGCCTGTGCCGGCACTCATCACCATGGTGTGTGGGATCGGGTGAGGTTCATTAGACATCTGTTTAAAAATACTCTCAGCAATATTGTTATTACCGCGCCAGTCTGTAGCCCGTTCGGCATGCATAAACTGATCCATAAAATAACCGTTAGATTTTTGAGCTAACGACACTGCTACATCATGCATCTGAGTAGCACAATCAACAAAGTGGCACTGGCCACCGAAGCGCTCTATCTGAGTTATTTTTTGTGTGGAGGTAGATTTAGGCATCACCGCAATAAATGGTACACCGATGAGTTTAGCAAAATAGGCTTCTGAAACAGCGGTACTACCAGAAGAGGCCTCTACTACGGTAGTGTTAACATTAATTTTGCCATTACATAAGGCATATAAAAACAAAGAACGCGCAAGCCTATGTTTTAAGCTACCCGTTGGGTGAGTACTCTCATCTTTAAGGTATACTTCTATGCCCTCAAAGTTTGGCAAGGTGAGTTTTATTAAATGGGTATCAGCCGAGCGCTGATAATCTGCATTTATAGCGCCTATGGCACTGTTAATCCAATGTCTCATTAGCTATTTCCCCAGTCTAATTTAGGTGTAATTTAGGTGTAATGTGATCGTATTGAAACACTATTAAAATGTGCTCAAACTATGTCAATACGGCCATCATGGATGGCACGGGCCTTTTTGCTAAGTTGTAATTCTCGCCAAGATACATACGCACCACTGGTACATATAATAGCAATACCCACCCAAACATATACGTCTGGAAAAAAATCAAAGGCAAAATAACTAATCGCTGTAGCAGCCACAATTTCAAAGTAATTAAAGGGGCTCAGCTGTGATGCAGTAGCATATTCACAGGCCATAATGATTAAAAAATGCCCTATTGCAGCAAATAACCCCATGCTGGCCATCATTACCAAACCTGTTAAATTTGGTGTTTGCCATACACTGCCTACTAACGGAGTAAGAACCAACACACCGCCTATGGCGGTGTAAAACAAGGTGAGCAATGGTGGTCCGGAAGCACTTAGTTTGCGGGTAAACATAATGTAGAAGGCATAACTTATACCCGCTAATAGTGCCCATAATATGGTGGGTGAAAAACTGTCTGTTGTAGGTCGTAATACCACCAAAACACCTAAAAAACCCAACACAACAGCGATACCCCGTGCTATGTCAAAAGACTCTCCTAGCAACACAGGCGCAAAAATCGCTACTATCAAAGGTGACACGAACAATAGTGTTAAAGCAGTAGGTATAGGGTTATCTTTAATCGCATAAAAGAAAGCCACTGTAGTAATGGTAAGCATCAAGCTTCTTAACAACTGAAACACCGGTTGATTGGGCATACGCCACCAAACAACCCCTTTCCAAGCCAGTAAAGGCAACAACCACAAGCCATGGAATACAAACCTCGCCCAAGTCACTTGTATTACGGCGTAATCTACCGCCAGAAGTTTAGCAAATAGGTCTAGAACTGGAACAAACACCATAGCCAACATCATTAAGGCCATACCAATAAGCGGGTTGTTTTTACGATTTTTCACTAATTATCCTTGTGAACGCTAAGACCCGCCACTTTAGCCCAAGTCTTTTCTCTTGCATAGAACTTTAATGGGGTTATAAAATGAAACCTCTAAGTTAACTAATATGCATTTTCTGGAATCCACTTATGCCCTTAATCACCGTAGAACTATTTGAAGGCCGTTCGGTCGAACAAAAACGTCAAATTGTAGAAGGTCTCACAAAAACCATGTGTGATATTACTGGTGGTAACCCAAACGCTGTGCAGGTAATGATTCGTGATGTGCCCAAGTCTAACTGGGGTTTTGGCGGTGAACTTTGCAGCGATTTATTTCCGGACAAATAGCACCATGAATTTTAAACTAGTACGCCAATTATCCATTTTATGCTTAGGGCTTGTTTGGCCCTTAATAAGCCCTGCTGCTGATAGCTTTAACATTCTTCTCTATCACCACATTAGCTCCACCATGCCCCGCTCTACGTCGCTATCAGCTCAGGAATTTGAAGGGCATTTAGAGTATTTGAAACAAAACAACTATAATGTTATTGACCTAGCATTGGCTATCAGCTCAGTGCAACAAGGCACACCCTTACCAGACAAAGCGATAGTAATCACTTTTGACGATGCATGGCGTGATATTTATGAGCAAGGACTACCCTTGTTGAAAAAATATGATTACCCTTTTACTGTATTTGTAAATACCGACCCAGTAGACCAAAAAAACCGTTACACAATGACGTGGGACATGTTGCGAGACCTAAAAAAACAAGGTGTTATTTTAGCTAACCACACTCGTGACCATGATTACCTAGTTCGGAAACCTAACTATGACGACCAATGGCTAAGTGACGTCTTAGATAATATCAATTATGCTCAACAACGTTTAACAGACGAACTTGGGCCTGTGCCTAAGTGGTTGGCCTACCCCTTTGGTGAATATAACAACCGCCTCAAGCTAGCGCTAAAAGACCAGGGTTATATTGCATTTGGGCAACAATCTGGTGGCATAGCAGAATTTTCTGACTGGCAGGCCTTACCTAGGTTCTCTGCAGCTGGCCGGTATAGTAACTTAAAAACGCTTAAAACTAAGCTTGAATCACAACCCTTCCCCGCCAACTATAAAGCTTTTAGCAATCCGGTAATTCGCACAGACCAGGGGGTCCAGAACCAGCCATCATTAGCTGTTGAGCTAACAAAAGCACAAAAACTTGGTGTTAGGCAGCAACTCTCTTGTTTTATTGTGGGCGACCGAAAGATGCCAGACTGGCAAAGCAAAATGCAATTTACTGTGCAGGCTGACCAGCCTCTAGGAAAAGGGCGTAATCGGTATAACTGTACAGCACCTGTTTGGGGGCAAAAGAATTATTATTGGTTGTCTCACCAATGGTTGATATATGGTGGTGAAGCCCCTCCAAAAGAATAGTAATGTTTGAAGCCTGTTATCTTTATTTTAACGCTCGATTAACAGCACTTAGCTTATCGCTAACTTAGGCATTAAACGCAAGTCGTACCCAGCGGCTTGAGTGATTTTTTGCATTTCTGCAGTACGTGTTAAGGCTGAGTCTGGCACTATTTCTACACCCACTAAGCCCAGAACAAGTTGCAAAGCTGCTAGCTCTGGTGCCGCCATCGCTTTACTTAATCCTTTTTGAAGCTGACTAATTGTTTGTGCACTGGTGGTAATGCTTGTGACCCACGCATGGCCCTGGGTGTAATCAGTTTTGCCTAAACTGCGCAAACCAATAAGAAGGTGGGGCTGATGTTTCGCAATAAAGTGATAACTGATGCAGTCTATTGCAGCAACATCTACCTTGCCCTGTTGCAGCCAAGAAAGGCTTTTGACATGGGCGCCAGATTCAGCATAACCAGCAACCATAGTTTCTAAAGCAAGGCCTGTCTGCATAAAACTATGATTCAATATGCCAAATCCCGATTGGGAGTCAGAACTATTTATCGCTACTTTGGCATCACGTACATCAGCCAAATTTCTTACAGTAGAATGTTCAGGGACCATTAATAAGCTACAGTAGATACTCCCCGTTTGCAGCTGGGTAGAAAATATTGGGCTAGCCACATATTGCACCTGCCCTTTTAAATGATCAATCATGGGCAAGCTACAAATCTGGCTTAACAATAGCTGTGGCTGGCGCCAATGAGCGATATAATCCTCTGGCCAGCACAGCTGATTGGGCATATTTTCTATACCTTCATGCTTCAAGTAAGGCACCACTGCTTGCCACCAAACTTGCCACAGAGGCAATAACGCTGGTTGGTTGTACATAGCAAAAGAAACAGACATAGCATCGCTCAAAAAATCCGCAACTTTAACATATGGCTGCTTAAGTGTCACTCTATAAGGCACATCAATTAAAACGATTTTAGTCCTCTATAATAGCCAAAACATCACTAACGCCCTAAGCTAAAAAAATTGGTAAACCAGCTCATTTAAAAACCTCGAATACTGCCTAACCCTTTAACATTTCGTAATCGTGCAGGGCTTGCTTAGCCATAGAACCAGGGTTTGGCAATGCACTTTCTTGGCTATTGCCAACAAAGTTAGCCCCTTGGATACTGCTATGGTAGCTTAGCCAAGTATCAGTGGACAGCAACACACAATCAGTGTCGCTAGTGGTCACTGCTGGTAGTAGCTCATTCAGCTCGTCTATGGACATCATTTGGCCCAATTTAAATTATCTGCCTTATACTTATCGACACACAAGCGCTAAGGTTTAGTAACGTCCTCCTGAAGGGGTATATTGGGTTGTTCATCAATCTGCTGATGAGCTGCCAAGTAGAGCTCTTTTGAACTGTATTGACTTGATGGTACGGCCACAAAAGGCTGCACAGGTTTTACAAAAATAGCTTGGTACACCCTTCGGTATACCACCAGAGTCGCTAGCAGCGAACTGGTCACTGCACTCACCATAAATAAAGCTTGCACGCCCACTAATTCTATTAACGGCCCAACAACAACTGGCCCAATAATCGCACCAAAACCATATACAATAAGAATAGCACCGGCAATTTTTACCCTAAGTTCGGGCCCAATAATGTCATTTATTAATGCTACGGCAATAGAATATAAGGTAAATAAGAAGGCGCCATAACACCCTACCGCAAACCAAATGAACTTGGGCGCATAATTAGCAGCCCAAATCACACCAACCGCCGACAATGCGATACAAGCTGGCACCAACATCATCAGCCAACCTCGGCCGATGTGGTCAGATAAACGTCCTAAGGGCCACTGTAGAACCAAACCACTAATTAATAAAGTGGCTGTGAACTGGGGGATTAGACTTTCATCACCTAGCACATCAAGGGCATATACAGGTGCAAAAGCATGCACACTGGCATTACTCGCTCCAGCGACAAACACCCCTAAAATGGCTAA
This sequence comes from uncultured Oceanospirillaceae bacterium, assembly GCA_913052465.1. Taxonomy (GTDB): domain Bacteria; phylum Pseudomonadota; class Gammaproteobacteria; order Pseudomonadales; family Balneatricaceae; genus Njordibacter. The sequence goes on along the minus strand of CAJXEN010000007.1, from coordinate 2,141 downwards.
TGGGCCTACTTGCACCAAAAGCCTTAAAGAAAGCTTACTGTCGGTACTAATAATCGGCGCAGATTGTTTAGTCAATAAAACTGGAATTAACGCTAGAGAAAATATTATGGATGCTAAGCTGAATAGCTGAAATTCACCAACGTCGCCCAAGTTCAGCAAAAATTGGCCACTGCCGGCCGCCAAATAATTAACCATCATATAACTTGAGAGCACACCACCTCTTTGATGGCTGGGTGTTGCTTCATTGAGCCAGCTTTCGGTGACCATAATTAGGCCAGCCATACAAAACCCAGATACCAATCGCAACAGCATCCAATGACTCACCTCTAGAAACAAAGGGTGTAATAAAGCGATGGTAGACATAAGGGATGCGAATACGGCAAAGGCGCGAATGTGCCCTACGCTGGCGACAATCCGGCCAGCAAACAAGCCGCCCAGCAAAAGACCTAAAAAATAGCTGGCCATGATAAACCCAAGCCAACTTGTAGTCACACCTTCAAGCGTTGCACGCAAACCTAATAGAGAATTAAATAGCCCGTTAGCCAGCAGCAAAAAGCCATAGCTCAATAACAAAGAAAAGATTGACCGAAAAACAGAAATCACGCTTTTGTCCTACGTCACTGCCTTAAAAAGTGACGCAAGCATATCCTAGAGTGCAGACTTTAGGCCATACACTGTAAGAAATAATAGCCTCTATATCTTCATGGCCGCTATTATTTCAAACTGTGTTACCTAACCCCCCTATCCTAACGGCCTTTAGCAGCGATAATGCTAGCAACATTAACCACGTTCTCTGCCATTCGGGCAGAAGCAGCATCGATCATCTTGCCGTCAAGTTGCGCTGCACCTTGGCCTTTAGCTTGAGCTTCTGCAAGAGCTGAAATAATACCTTTAGCACGGTTTAACTCTGCTTCTGGTGGAGAAAACACCTCATTAGCCAAAGCAATTTGTGATGGGTGTATCGCCCACTTACCTTCTAAACCAAGTGCTGCTGCACGTTTTGCCGCCAAAATATATGAATCTGGATCACTGAAGTCACCAAATGGCCCATCAATAGCACGCAGGCCATAGGCACGACATGCCACAGTCATCCGCGAAAGAGCTGAGTGCCATTGGTCACCTGGATAGTCTGGGTTTAAGCCACCAATAACCACGGTACGGGCACGGTTACTTGCAGCATAATCAGCTACACCAAAGTGCATGGCTTCTAAACGCGGGCTTGCTTGCGCGATAGCTTCAACATTGGCCATACCTAAAGCCGTTTCGATTAATGCTTCTAGGCCAATCTTATTGGTAAATCCTTTAGCCTGCTCAATTTGGTTGCACAAGGCTTCCACCATATATAAATCTGCTGGCACACCTACCTTAGGTACTAGTATCGTGTCTAAATGCTGACCAGCTTGCTCAACAATTTCCACTACATCTCGGTACATGTAATGGGTATCTAAACCATTAATGCGAATACAAATAGTTTTCCCTTTAGCTTTCCAGTCAATGTCGTTGAGTGCCTCGATAATATTCTTTCGGGCGGCAATTTTGTCTAACGGAGCGACGGCATCTTCCAAGTCTAAAAATACATAATCAGCAGCACTATCGGCAGCTTTTTCGATCATGCTTGGGTTGGAACCTGGTACCGCTAGTTCACTGCGTTGCAAGCGGGTTTTTACTGGCTGGTGGTTAGTGTGACTCATGACATTACCTTACTTTTTTATATTGACAAAGCGTTTGGACTTAATTTAAGCCGGGGTCACTATAACTAGGTTAAGGAAACAAGGTCAATCGCCTAAAACCAGGCGTTAGCCAACAAATTGGAGGGTATGATTAAGTGATATTTCTCAGTATCAGGAAACATAGGGCGATTTATTGTATTTTATTGTTTAAATACAATTTCTTATATGTTTCCTGATGTGAAAATAAACATTTGAAAAAGGTTAGAATATAAACCCAGTCTTCTTGTGCCGTGTCTCCTAATGCGTCTTCAATGTCGCTATTTGAACACTAGATTAAAGTGGACCATAGGCCATCAAGAAGCCTTATTAAGAAATTTATTTCCTATACTGCGTGTACTTTTCCATCACTACCCATTTATACTTTTCAGCAATCATAGAGTCCGTATGGGGTTACTTTTTTTCCATCTCATC
>CAJXEN010000006.1 GCA_913052465.1 uncultured Oceanospirillaceae bacterium | reverse complement strand
CAATCATATTGGGGCGGCGAAATGTGACGTGGCCAACAATGTCCACATAACTTTTGTTATTGTCAAAACGCGCTTGGTCGCCAGTAATTTGTTGTGCGCCTTGGCGCAGTTCTACATTACCGTTAAACAGAGTGATACCCTGCTCGTATTCGCTTGAATCAGCGTTGGTATATAAAGGTTGCTTGTTTGATGCAAGATTTTTATCAAAGGCTTGTGTTTGGTAGGGTAGGTAGTAACCTGAGCAATAATTGCTGGTCGTGGCGCTTTGTGCTTGCCAGTCTAAGTTAATAGTTTCGTGATTTGCAGTTGCAAGTGCACTGAAGCTGCAGGTCACTATGTAAACGAGCATCAGACGAAGACTTTGTGCTGGTGTATAAGTGAACAAAAGAAACCCAGTAATTGTGGACCAAAAAATTGGTGCGTCTAAATAGCGTAACGTAAGTTTAAACCAAATGTTCAAAAATAGGTGCTTCTAATTAGGGCGCAAGGGGATAAAAGTGTCAATTTAGGTAATTTAGTTGGGCGCAATGTGGCACTTGACGCCTTGGCCATTTATTATAGGGCGAGTTTTTAAACGAAGGGTGGGTGTGTGAATAGTTATGGTGTTGGTGCCAACATGGCGCGTCATAGAACAGGATTAGTATTAGGTGCTTTAATTGGCTTAACTGGTGGGCCTATGGGCATGTTATTTGGCGCTTCTATTGGCTACTATCTAGACAAGTTAATTCGCAGTGTAGCTGGGGCAGAAAGTTGGACTCAGGCTAAAGCTCAAACAGCCTTTTTTGACGCTACTTTTTACGTGATGGGGAAGGTTGCTAAAGCCGATGGTCAGGTCTCGGCTGAAGAAATTCAATACGCTGAAGCAGTCATGACCCGCATGCAGCTTAAGGGCGCTTCTCGACAGCGTGCCATTGAGTGTTTTAGCCAGGGTAAAGAAGTTGATTTTGACTTAGCTCAAGTGTTAGAACCCTTGCGGCGAGCTTTGGCAAATAATGCCTCAGTTAGACAGATGTTTATCGAAATTCAATTACAAACTGCGTTAGTTGATGGTGGGTTTAGCGCGGCTGAAGGCCGAGTTCTAGCACAGGTGTGCCAATTATTGGGCATTACTCAGCAAGAATTTGAAGCGGTGGCTAGCCGCATGAAGTCTGAACAGTCATTTCATCAAAGTGGAGGTCAAGGCCAAGGTGGTGGCCAAGGTCAGTTTGAAGGCTCTGGAAGTTTAGGCTTAAAGCAAGCGTATGGCGTCTTAGGTGTGCCCCAAGATTGTGATGCGAAAAGCCTTAAAATGGCATATCGAAAGTTGATGAGTCAGCATCACCCAGATAAGCTGGTAGCACACGGTTTACCTGATGAAATGATGCAGTTAGCGAAAGAAAAAACACAAGAAATTCAAGCAGCTTACGACGCAGTTAAGAAGTTTCGAAAGTAAAAGCTCTTGTACGTAGTTACAATGACATCAAATACTGGAATATAAGCCCATGGCTGATTTTAAAATAGCACCTTCCATCTTAGCGGCAGACTTTGCCCGGTTAGGTGAGGAAGTTGAAAATGTGTTGGCAGCAGGTGCAGATATAGTGCACTTTGATGTGATGGATAACCATTATGTGCCTAACCTCACCATTGGACCAATGGTGTGCAAAGCATTGCGAGACCATGGTATTACTGCACCTATTGATGTGCACCTAATGGTGCAGCCAGTAGATCGTATGATAGAAGAATTTCTAGCAGCAGGTGCCAGCTATATTACCTTTCATCCAGAAGCCAGCGATCACATAGATCGCTCATTACAAATCATCAAAGATGGTGGTGCCAAAGCGGGCTTAGTATTTAACCCAGCCACCCCATTACATTACTTAGACCATGTGATGGATCGGTTGGATATGATCTTATTGATGTCGGTCAATCCTGGATTTGGTGGGCAAAAGTTTATTCCGTCCACCCTTGATAAGCTTCAGTTAGTACGCCAACGTATTAGCAATGCAGGGCTAGATATTCGTCTTGAAGTGGACGGTGGTGTTGGTGTAGCTAATATCAGAGAAATTGCTCGTGCTGGTGCAGACACCTTTGTAGCTGGGTCTGCCATTTTTAACACCGACGATTACAAAGCCACCATCGACTTGATGCGTAAAGAGCTAGCTGCCAGCTAATTACTAAAATTAATCTGATTAAATAACATGAATACACCGATTTCCTTGTTTAAGACCATAGGTTTTGAGCCCAAGCTAGTGTTATTTGATTTGGATGGTACCCTGATCGATAGCTTGCCTGATCTCCACTTAGCCAGCGTGTCCATGGCTAATGCGCTTGAAATTGCTGTGCCCAATCGAGTTCAAGTTGAACAATGGGTAGGTAATGGTGCAGCTTTATTAGTGCAACGGATTCTAGCCAACCAGTTCGTACCTGCACTGGTGGACCCTCGATTCGATCAAGCCCTAGGGCTATTTATGGACGCCTACCAGCGATTAGGTAGTCAGCAGAGCAGACTTTATAATGGCGTTGAAGCTCTCTTGGGTGAGTTACATCAAAACCAAGTGAAGCAAGGGGTCATTACTAATAAACCTAGCCGTTTTACTGAGCCCTTGTTGGCTAAGTTTGGTCTATTACATTATTTTGACCTAGTGTATTCTGGTGACAGTTTTACTGAGAAAAAGCCCCACCCCATGCCCCTAATAAACGCCACTCAAAAAACCGGTTTTAGCCCTAAAGAGTGCTTAATGGTAGGTGACTCAAGTAACGATATACTTGCTGCTAAGGCCTGTGGGATGCCTTGCTTAGGTGTCAGGGGCGGATACAATCATGGCCGAGATGTGGCTGAGTGTAACCCGGACTGGGTTGTAGACAGCTTGGCAATACTTTAACTCTATGCTAATGTACTAGTACGTTGATACAAGTTGCATTATCGATTACTTATGGCTAGTAACAAACTCCTCACTCCCGTAGTCCATTACCTTATGGCTCAAACCACGCAAGCGCGTATGTCTACTGCACTTGAGGGGTTGTTATCACCATACGAGCAACAAGAACTGATCAATCGATTACAAATATTTGAGTTGCTATCTCAAGGGGTGTCACAACGACAAGTAGCGCAACAACTCGGAGTGGGCATAGCCACTGTAACCCGGGGATCTAGAGCCCTTCAAGCTGGAAGTTATAAAATTGACCTATCCAAATAAAATTAAAATGGCTCGTAAGCCGAGTTACATTACAGTCACATCAAGCTGTGATTTTTTTCAATTGTTTAAAAAAGTGGAACAACGTTTTGATACTTGTTTCATGCTGGAGTCTTTAGGTGAAGATAGCCATATCTCTCGCCATTCATTGATTGGTTTTGACCCAGAGCAAATCTTCTGGGCCAATGGCAACCAATTGCATATTAGTCATCGTGATGGCCGAACAGAAGCCTATCAAAGCGACAACCCCTACTACCTATTGCGTGACATAGTGCCACAAAACATCATCAGCCGTCGTTACGCTGGTGGTTTAACGGGTTACATTGGCTATGACGCAATGAACTACTTTGAACCAAGTCTAAGCCTTACCGCCAGTGATGCCTTTGATGCCTTTAAATTTGGCTTGTACAAAGATGGTCTTATCTACGACAAGATGACTGGCGAGCTCATATACTTCCATTACGAAGATAATCGGATTAGCCTAATTGAAGAGCTGATCAACGCCCAAACGCCTGCTATTGGTGGCCTAAAAGTAGTGCCCCAAGGTGAAGACATGTCCCGCCAACAGCATGCTGATGCTGTTAAGAAAGTGAAGGGTGACATAGTAGAAGGTAAAATATTTCAGTGCGAAGTAGGCTTTAAATACCGCTTTGACATGTTGGGTGAAAGCATTAATTTATATGAGCAACTGCGCATCATTAACCCATCACCACAAATGTATTATATTAAATTTGGTGAGCAAAAAGTGATTGGTGCCAGCCCAGAGTTATTATTCCGCCTGCGCCAAGGTGAAATGGAAACCTACCCCTTAGCAGGCACCACCAAGCGTGGTGCTACCCCAGAAGAAGACACGGCTTTAGCGCGTGCGTTATTGAACGACCCTAAAGAAATTGCTGAACACAATATGATTGTAGACCTGCATCGAAATGACATTGGCAAAGTAGCCCGTTTTGGCACTGTTAAAGTACGTAGTTTGATGGACATCAAACGCTTTAGCCACGTGCAGCATATCTCCAGTGAGATCGTAGGTATCATGGCCGAAAACGAAGACATGTTCTCAGCTTTAGCCAGTAACTTCCCTGCGGGAACGTTAACTGGCGCACCCAAAATTGAAGCGATGAAAATAATAGATGAACTGGAGCTAGATGGCCGGGGGCCCTATGGTGGTGCAGTAGGTCATTTTGGTTTTAATGGTGATTGCACTTTTGCTATACCGATACGCACAGTATTTGCCAATGGTTCAAAAGCATACGTGCAAACTTGTGGGGGTAATGTTTACGATTCAAACCCAGATGATGAATACCAAGAAATTCAGCGTAAGTTTGCGGGTACTCTTAAGGTATTGGAGCAGTTTATGGGGGACAAGGTATGAGTAGCAATGCGAATAAAAATAAAAACAAGTTTACTGTATATTTAGTAGACAACTATGACTCTTTCACCTACAACCTATACCAATACATAGGCGAAGTGCTCTCAACGGCAAAACTTGACGGAGTAATTGGTGACTTTGAGGTAATCGTCGCTCGCAATGACCAAGTGACCGTAGCAGATATAGAAGCTGCTCAAACAGACAGAATTATAATTTCCCCAGGCCCAGGTTCTCCAGATGATGAAAATTACTTTGGTGTGTGTGCAAAAGTGATTACAGAACTAGGGCCGAAAATCCCACTACTGGGTGTGTGCCTTGGTATGCAAGGTATAGTGCACTGTTTTGGTGGCAAAGTAGTCAAGGCACATTTGCCAATGCACGGTAAAGTAAGCCCAATCAGCCATGATGGTAATGGCATTTTCACAGACATTCCAGATCAGCTAGAAGTAATGCGTTACCACTCATTAATGGCTGAAGCAGAATCAATGCCAGACTGCCTGAAGCTTACTGCTGTAGTGGGTGAATTTGGTTCAGATAGCTATGAAATAATGGGTGTGAAGCACAAAAAATACCCTATTCAGGGTATTCAGTTTCATCCAGAATCCTTTGCTACAGAAGGCGGTAAGGAACTGATGCAGAACTTTTTACTAAGTTGTTAACGTTACTGGTGTAAGTGCTCAGCTGTTACGCCACGAAATAGGCATCTGTAGCTTTGGGCTTCTGTGTATCACTGATAAATCCTTGCCATTCGTTAGTAGTTAGCGTTTAATCTCACCCAACTTTTGCCAGTGGTCTTTCTACGAAAGTATTTTATGTCGTTGGCTTATGCCTATAGTGTGTGGACAGTATTACAGGCACTAGTGCAGTAAAGCTGCGCTTGTGCTTTTTATATAGAAACGTATTCAAATTTACTGATTGTAGTGGAGTTATCAATGATAGTTATTCGATGGGTTTTGGGACAAATAATCTTGCTTGTGGATTTTATTACCTCACCTAAGCCCGTGATCCGAGAGACTTTAGCTCAAAAAGCCATTGACGATGCCACTGCCTCTATGTCGATGTATCAGTTTAAGGCTTGCCCATTTTGCGTTAAAGTCCGACGTCAATTTAAACGTCACGCTCTGCACATTGAGTTGCGGGATGCTAAAAAGGAAGGCGAATTTAAGGAAGAGCTAATTCGCGAGGGTGGTCGTCATAAAGTGCCTTGCCTAAGAATTGAAAAAGCAGACAGCTCTGTAGAATGGCTGTATGAGTCTAATGACATTATTGCCCACCTTAAAAGCCAGTTTAATCTGACTTAGGCGCTAACTATTTGTCCTGACTATGTAACGGTGGAAATTAAAGCTTTAAAGCCCCTGCAATTATGTTAATTAGCTGTTTTAGCTAATTGACTGCACCCCACAGAGCTAAATGGTTGGCGATCGATACCTCTGCTTATGGTGGATATGTGGACTATGAGTACTGGCCTAAAACAATTAAGGTTGGGCGCCTTAGCTGGCTGCAAAGCTAGCCTTAGTTAAGCTAAGCTGGCCCAGGTTACAATGTGTAGCTAAATGTCTTTTACGCTTTCCATCACCACAAAGGTACTAGTTTGCACTACGTGGGGCAGGGTAGATATCTTCTCACCTAAAACTGCTCGATAGCTGGACATGTCTTTGGTTCTCACTTTTAACAAATAGTCAAAGCTAGAGGCAATCATGTGGCATTGCTCTATCTCTGCGATAGTAACCACAGAGGCGTTTAAGACGAATTTGGCAGGGAGTATTTGATAAGCCTACTTTTTCTGATAGGGCGGTAATGGTCATTCGGCCATCTTTTTGTAGTGCTGCAATAATAGCCTGGTCCTGTCTGTCTAACTTGTTCATGTGGTTCCCTTTTTATTCTTTTACAAGGTTCTTAAAGATGCTTTTTTAGTGAATTTACCTGTATTTATTATTATATAGGTTTTTATTGCTAAATATAGATATAAATATGGTTTTTAAGTGTGCTGTATTTCCTTAATATAGTAAATTTTACTTATAAAAAAGCATAGAATGGCGGCTTGTATTAATCAATAATTAGGCTCTTTCATGACTGATATCATTTCTACATTGCCCAACAAGGAGCAATTGCAAAACATTCGCCTAGGTATGCGTAATGCCTATCTCACCGATGAACAAGTGTGTGTTGAAGCCTTGTTAAAAAAGTTAGACTTATCAGTATCTGCCCGTGAAAAAATATCAGCACAGGCGGCAGATCTAGTTCGTTATGTGCGAGATCATTCTAGCCCAACTATGATGGAGAAGTTTCTTGGCGAATATGGCCTAAGTACTAATAAAGGTGTTGCTTTAATGTGCATGGCTGAAGCCTTTTTGCGAGTACCAGACAAAACCACCGTTGATGCATTAATAGAAGATAAGGTGCAAGCTGGAGATTGGTCTAGCCATCTTGGTCAATCTAATTCATCGTTGATCAACACGTCTACTTGGGCCTTATTAGTGACTGGTAAATTATTGGCTCCAGTTAATAAAGATAAAGTAGGTTCTACTCTGCATGGCCTGGTGAAACGTTTGGGTGAACCTATTGTGCGTCAAGCTGTGGTGCAAGCAATGAAAGAGCTGGGTTCTCAGTTCGTGCTAGGCCGTACTATGGAAGAAGCGACACATCGCGCAAAAAAAATCACCGCTGAAGGTTATACCCATTCCTATGACATGCTGGGAGAAGCTGCCCGCACAGCTAAAGATGCAACTCGCTATTTTGATGCGTATAGCCAAGCGATAGCAGACCTTGCCCCCCATTGTAATGATGATGATATTCGGAATAACCCGGGTATCTCAGTAAAGCTATCAGCTCTCCATCCACGCTATGAATGGGGTCAAAGAAGCCGTGTGCTAACAGAGCTAGTACCACAGTTGTTAGCCTTAGCTTTGCAAGCCAAGGCAGCTAACATGGGCTTTAATGTAGATGCTGAAGAGTCTGATCGTTTAGACCTTTCCCTCGATGTTATTGCGTGTGTGTTAGCTGCACCCCAGCTAGCAGGCTGGGATGGCTTTGGTGTGGTGGTGCAAACTTTTAGCAAGCGTGCACCTTGGGTATTAGATTGGCTGTATGCATTAGCTAACGGCTTAGACCGAAAGATTATGGTGCGCTTGGTTAAAGGTGCATATTGGGATTCAGAAATTAAACGTGCCCAAGTAATGGGTTTAACTGGGTTTCCTGTGTTTACTCGTAAAGTGAATACAGACTTGTCTTATCTAGCTTGTGCAAAACAAATGTTAACCATGACTGATCGGATTTATGCTCAGTTTGCTACTCATAATGCTCATTCTGTCGCAGCTATTTTACAGCTGGCAGGCCCCAACCATGACTATGAGTTTCAACGTTTGCATGGTATGGGCGAATCTTTACACGCTAGTGTAATGGCGTTAGGGGGTGTTCGTTGCCGAGTTTATGCCCCGGTAGGCGCGCACCAAGATCTATTAGCTTACCTTGTGAGGCGCTTATTAGAAAATGGCGCTAACTCATCCTTCGTTCATCAAATGGTGAACCCAGAAATCACACCGGAAACTATTGCTGAGGATCCGGTAAGTGTGGTTTTAAATCGCTTAGACCAAGGTCTAATTTGTGGCAGCCATGCCATAGCACAGCCGCAAGATTTGTTTTTTCAAGAAGGTGACCATTCCAGAAAGAACGCTAAAGGCTGGGACATTACTGATGCTCCTACAGTTGAATTGATGGAACTTGAGCGTCAACATACCGTTCACCAACAGTGGCATGCAATGCCTATTATAGCTGGCTTTAAAGGCGCTTCTCTGCCTGCCCGATGGGTCATTAACCCAGCCACAGATGATGAGCAAGTGGGCCAAGTTTCTATAACGTCTGAAGCACAAGTGGAAGCCGCAATGGTGGCTGCACCTCTAGGGCAGCAGCAGTGGTTAGAAATGCCCATTGAAGAACGTGTGGCTTGCTTTGACAAGGTGGCAGACTTGTATGAAGCCAATGCAACCGAGCTATTTGCTATTTTAGCCAGGGAATCTGGAAAAACGTGGATGGATGCTGTGGGTGAGCTCCGGGAAGCCGTAGATTTTGCTCGTTTTTACGCCCAAGAAATGGCAGCAGACCCGCAGAACCAAGGTATTGGAATAGTGAGTTGTATTTCACCTTGGAACTTTCCATTAGCTATTTTTAGTGGCCAAGTATTTGCCGCACTTGCTGCAGGTAATGCGGTACTTGCAAAGCCTGCAAGCCAAACAAACTTAGTGGCTCATAGGGCGGTGCAACTAATGCATAAAGCAGGTATACCGGTAGCAGCGATTCAGTTTTTACCTGGTGGTTCTAGGGAGGTAGGTGCACCGATCACTAGTGATGCACGAGTGAATGGTGTTTGCTTTACTGGTTCTACTCCCACGGCGCAGCATATTAATCGTATTATGGCCGCTAAGTTAGCTGCAGATGCGGTAATGATCGCTGAAACCGGCGGCCTTAACGCCATGGTAGTAGATTCTACAGCGCTACCAGAGCAGGTAGTGCGCGACGTATTAGCTTCAGCCTTCCAAAGTGCTGGCCAGCGTTGTTCGGCTTTGCGTATGTTGTACCTGCAAGAAGATATTGCCGACAAGGTACTGCCCATGCTGTATGGCGCGATGGATGAACTTACCCTAGGTAATCCGTGGCATTTAAATACTGACGTTGGCCCAGTGATTGATGCAGCTTCTAAAACTAAAATCGAAAATCACATTATTGATCATATGGCCAAAGGTAATGTGCTAAAGCAACTGTCAGCGCCGAAAACAGGTCTGTTTGTAGGCCCTGCGGTGATTAAACTTAATGGTATTGAAGACCTTGAAGAAGAAATTTTCGGCCCCGTATTACATGTGGCTACCTTTGCCGCAAAAGATTTAGGTAAGCTAATAGACACCATAAATGCCCAAGGTTACGGATTAACCTTCGGCGTGCATACCCGTGTAGATACCCGAGTTGATCAGCTAGTGAAAGGCATACACGCAGGTAATATATATGTTAACCGAAATCAAATTGGCGCAGTAGTTGGTAGCCAACCTTTTGGTGGTGAAGGTCTGTCAGGCACTGGTCCCAAGGCAGGAGGGCCGCAGTATGTTCAGTGTTTACGTCAACCACTCGCAGTGCAGAAGGCCAGCCCAACAGGGGCTGTGGTTAGCCTTAATGAGGTGCAGCAGGCGATAGACTCTTTATCCATCAACATACTGGATGAGTGGCAACAAAATGGAGATCGGTTGTTACAATTAACCGAGGTTTTTGGTGATCAGGCTAGTCGACTGGAGGATTTGTGTCGTGATGTAGTATTGCTTCCTGGCCCAACTGGAGAGCTTAATCAGCTAAGCACTGTCGCACGTGGCATTATTTTGTGTTTAGGCCCAGACCTTCACACTGCGTTGTTGCAAGCTCAGACTGCCTTAGCCCAAGGTAATGGTGTTGTTTTGGTAGTCAATGACCTTAACTTACCCTATAGTGATTTACCTTTGGTTGTGATTGAAGGGCAACTTGCGGCGGCAGACATTACCTTAATGTCGGGCCTGCATGCCGTAGCTGCAAATGGTGATACATTCTACCAAAAGCAATTAAGGCAGGCCCTAGCTAAAAAAGCTGGCCCGTTGCTGCCATTGATTAGCGAATCTATAGACCCGCAAAGATACACTATGGAACGCCATTTGTGTGTCGATACCACTGCTGCAGGAGGCAATGCTAGCCTAATTGCAGCGGGGGAGTAATGCTTTTTTAAACTGACCTGCTAGAGATTTTGAAGCATGATATTAGGCGCCTACGGATTGTTATTAAAAAACCATACGCGCTTTGTATTATTTGGTCTGATCACCGCTTTTGCATCTTCTTTTGGGCAAACCTACTTTATAGGTATATTTGGCCACGCCATTCAGCAAGACTTCGCTATGAGCCACACCCAGTGGGGTGGTATTTATATGGCAGGTACCTTGCTGAGCGCCTTGTTGTTGCCTGTTACAGGCAAATGGATTGATCAAGTGCCATTACAACGCTACACCTATACTGTGGTGTTATGTTTGGCTTTTGCCTGTTGGTTTATTACCCAAGTGCACAGCCTGGGTTGGCTCGTGGTAGGAGTGTTTTTATTGCGACAATCGGGCCAAGGTTTAATGAGCCATGTGGCCTATACTTCTATGGGCCGTTATTTTGACCAGCAGCGTGGTAAAGCCACCGCTATGGTGGCCATGGGTTTTGCTGCGGGCGAAGCCATGTTGCCGTTAATAGCGGTGATGGCTATTGCTGCTGTAGGTTGGCGCTGGAGTTACGTAGGTGTAGCCGTTTTTTTGTTGGTGGTAATACTGCCAGCAAGTATGTGGTTGCTGCGGGGCCACAATTGCCGTCACCAAGACTACGAACAAAAGCTCATAACTTGTGAAGCAGCTTCACTTGATAATATCGAGTCATCTGTTGTTAGTAAAAAGCCATCAGCTGAAGTTATTAAAAATGCCACCAGTGCAAAGTCTTGGCGCCGCCGAGACGTCCTTAAAGACTATCGTTTTTACTTAATTCTACCAGCAGTATCAGCCACTTCATTGGTGAGTACAGCGCTGTTTTTTCATCACCTTAATCTGGCTGATGAAAAAGGTTGGTCTCATGCCTTTATAACTGGCAATTATCTACTTTACTCATTAGTAGCCACGGTAATGGCTGTTATTGCAGGTCAGCTTATAGATCGCTTTAGCGCACTTTCACTCATGCCATTTACCTTAATGCCCATAGCAGCAGCCTTGTTAATGATTAACTTGGTAGACAGCTATTGGGTTATTTGGCCTTATATGGTGTTGTTAGGAATGGGTTCTGGTTTGGCTCAAACAGCTCAAGCTGCGCTTTGGCCAGAATGTTATGGAGTACGTTACTTAGGTTCTATTAAAAGCTTATATTGGACCTTTGTAGTATTTGCCTCAGCCTTAGGACCGGTGTGGTTAGGGTATTTAGTTGACCAAGGTTATAGTTTTCAGCAAGCAGTGTTAACCATGGTAGTGTATTTAGTGTTGGCGACTTGCTTAATGATGATAGGCCTTAGAGGATTTAGCTCATCTAGCGTATAGCCAGGGTAGGCGTGTTGTTCGCCAAAGCGTATAATACCTTATAGTTCAAGCTATTTAGTGGCTTGTAATTTCTCTTCTAGCGGGGCTTCTCTGTGCTGTTAATGCTTGATAATTACGACTCGTTCACCTACAACCTAGTGCGGTATTTTCGTGAGCTGGGGGCTGAAGTTATGGTTTATCGTAATGATGAAATTAGCCTTGCCGAAATAGAAAAACTAGCCCCAAGCCATTTAGTAATTTCTCCTGGCCCACGCACGCCTGACGAAGCAGGTATCTCTATGGCTGCTATAGCTCATTTTGCTGGTAAAATTCCTGTTCTAGGCGTGTGTTTAGGCCACCAAAGTATTGGTCAGGTTTTTGGTGGTAAAGTGGTTCGGGCAGAAAAAGTGATGCATGGCAAAACTTCTATGGTGTGCCACAACCAAACGGGTGTGTTTATAGGGTTAGATCAGCCTGTAGAAGTCACTCGTTATCATTCATTAGTAGTAGACGCAGCTTCTTTACCTGACTGTTTAGAGGCTACCGCATGGAGTTTAAATGCAGCTGGTGAAAAAGAGGTGATCATGGGCATTCGTCATAAAACCCTGGATGTCGAAGGCGTTCAGTTTCACCCAGAATCGGTGTTAACCCTCCAAGGCCATGAGCTTTTGGCTAATTTCCTCAAACGCTAACTGCTAATATAATAAAGCCTTAATTATTTACTAAATGTGGCTTATAAAACCTAATTATTGACGGCGTTATTTGCTAGAGTAGTGACTCTTCCAATTTGCCCAGTGGCTTGGTTATATTTTGTTAGGGTTTGCGTGAGTTGGCTCAAGTTTAATAAGGAAACATCATGAATATGCAGCAGGCTATTGCCGCCGTTACCGAGCTACAAGACTTAAGCCAAGCCCAAATGCAGGCGGTGATGAACCTTATTATGACAGGTGAAGCCACTCAGGCCCAAGTTGGTGGGTTTTTGGTAGGTTTGCGTATGAAAGGTGAAACCGTAGATGAAATTACCGGTGCCGTAATTGCCATGCGTGCCTTGGCGTCTGGCGTGGTAGTGGCCGGTGATCATGTTATTGATACTTGTGGTACTGGTGGCGACAGCTCTGGCATCTTTAACGTATCTACAGGCTGTGCTTTTATCGCATCAGCTGCTGGTGCTCAAGTCGCTAAACACGGCAACCGATCTATTTCTTCCAAAAGTGGTAGTTCTGATCTGCTGGAAGCAGCGGGTGTAGATATTATGCTTAAGCCTATACAGGTAGAACAGTGCATCGCCAAATTAGGTGTGGGTTTTATGTTTGCTCCTGCCCACCATAGTGCTATGAAGCATGCCATAGGCCCGCGTCGTGAAATGGCTATTCGGACCCTATTTAATATCCTAGGCCCCCTCACCAACCCAGCTGGTGCGCCGCATCAGGTGCTAGGTGTATTTAGCCGCCAATGGCAACGACCTATGGCGCAAGTATTGCAGCGTTTGGGCAGTAAGCACGTTATGGTAGTTCACTCTGAAGACGGCTTAGATGAAATTAGCATTGCTGCGCCTACCCATGTGGTGGAGCTTAAGCATGGCGAGATTACCGAGTACACTATTGACCCTGCCGCTTACAACTTATCTCATGCAAGTTTAGATGCCTTGGTCGTAGATGATGCCATAGGTAGCCTAAAATTGATTAAACAAGCCTTTGCTGGCGAAGCTGGTGCACCCTTGGATATGCTGCTGCTTAACGCAGGTGCAGCCATTTATAGTGCCGATTTAGCAGTGGACTTGGCAGCAGGTATAGAGCAGGCCAAAATTGCTATTAATAGCGGCGCAGCCCAACAAAAGCTAGATGACCTTATCCAATTTACTCAAGGGCCAAAGCCATAATGAACACCCCAACGGTACTTAAACGCATTGTAGCGCGCAAGCTTGAAGAGATAGCCCAGCGCCAGCAACATACCACCATTGATGAGCTAAAACGAAACATTGAGGCTAACCGCAGTGGGGCTATGGCCCCTCGTGGTTTTGCCAAAGCTATGCAAGCAAAGTTAGACCAGGGTTTACCAGCTGTCATTGCCGAAGCTAAAAAAGCTTCTCCTAGTAAGGGCGTTATTCGTGAAGATTTTGATCCGGCAATAATTGCGGCTAGTTATCAAGCCGGTGGTGCTGTGTGTATGTCGATCTTAACTGATGCTGATTTCTTTCAAGGCCACGAAGACTATTTGCAGCAAGCACGTGCCGCATGTAGCCTGCCGGTTATTCGTAAAGATTTTATTATAGACCCTTATCAAGTGTATGAATCTAGAGCCATTGGTGCAGATTGTATTTTACTGATTGTGGCCTGTTTGGAAGATCAGCAAATGCAAGATTTAGCGCAATTGGCGCAAAACTTAGGCATGGACGTATTGGTAGAGTCTCACGATGAACAAGAGTTAATCCGGGCATTAAAGTTAACTACCCCTTTAATAGGTATTAACAATCGTAATCTACACACATTCGACCTGACTCTGCAGACAACCTTTGATTTATTGGCTATGATGCCAGAAGATCGAATAGTGATTACCGAAAGTGGCATTCATAGTCGCGCTGATGTGGCGCTGATGCAAGACAAAAATGTGAATGCATTTTTGGTGGGAGAATCCTTTATGCGTGCCAATGACCCTGGTGCAAAATTAGCTGAATTGTTCGGTTAATCATAATTAAAAACAGCAACTATAATAAGAGATCATTTGCTATGAAAAAATCCTTACTTCTTCAAACCCAAAGCCAAACACGGGTGATTGCAGCCCCGGTGGTTAACCCAGTTGTTAATACTATAAAAGCAGCGTTGCTGACGGCACTAGTGGCTTTAGTTTGGGCGCTTAGTTCCAGTTATGTATGGGCAAATAGCGATCAAATTGTGGGTTCCTGGGTGACTCCAGATGACAAAGCCGTGGTTGAAATTTACCAGCAAGGTGACCAATATTTCGGTAAGTTTGTTTCTTTAAAAGAACCCACCTATGCCGCAGATAATGCAGATGGTTTGAGTGGCCAAATAAAAGTAGACCGCAATAATCCAGACACTATGCAACATGAACAATCAATTATTGGCTTAGTGATGCTTAATGGCATGACCTACGCTGGTGAAAAGAAAGGTAAGCATAAGTGGCAGGGTGGCACTATTTACGATCCAGGTAATGGTAAAGCGTATAAGTGCACTATCAAACTTAATGCCGATGGCACCCTAGATCTTCGTGGCTATATTGGTATCTCTTTATTTGGTCGTACTCAAACTTGGCGTCCTAAGCCGTAAAGGTCATAGTTCGACATATACATTAGGTAGTATAATATTATGGAAGCAAAAGTTAGTTGGGCCGGTGGTGTTAGTTTTAAAGCCGAATCTGGTACAGGCCATACAGTGACGCTAGATGGCCCACCTAACTTAGGTGGTGAAAACCTTGGGGCTAGGCCCATGGAATTATTACTAATGGGGCTAGGTGGTTGTACCGCTTTTGACGTGATGACCATCCTTAAAAAAACCCGCCAAGATGTCACAGATTGTGTTGCGCAGTTGAGCGCAGAACGCGCCGACGCTGTACCTTCTGTGTTCACCAAAATCCACGTCCACTTCGTAGTAACGGGACGAAACTTAAAACAAAAGCATGTTGCCCGTGCTATTCAATTATCTGCTGAAGAATATTGTTCTGCTTCCATCATGTTAGAGAAGAGCGGTGTAGTAATGAGCCACGATTACGAAATTGTAGAAATGGAAGCCTAAGTTGAATTTATCGAATACAGATTTAAGTCGTTTTTGGTCTCCTAAAGTACATGAGCTATCACCTTATGTGCCAGGAGAGCAACCTAAGATAAGTAACTTAGTGAAGCTTAATACCAATGAAAATCCATACTCTCCCTCCCCCAAGGCGCTTGCAGCAATGGAGGAACAACTGGGTGATTTATTGCGGTTATACCCAGACCCTAACGCCACTGCCCTACGGCAGTGTTTAGCCAGCTATATAGGTCTAACGGCAGACCAAGTGTTTGTTGGTAACGGCTCTGATGAAGTGTTGGCCCATACTTTTCAAGCTTTATTACAACATGGGCAACCCATACTGATACCTGATATTAGCTACAGTTTCTACCCAGTATATTGTGGCTTATATAGTATCGAGAAATGTGAAGTGCCTTTGTCTGAGGACCTTACCATTAATGTATCTGACTACCAGCAGCCTAATGGTGGGGTGATTTTACCTAATCCTAATGCACCTACTGGCGAGTTACTCAGTTTAGACTCTATCCGTCAGTTGCTAACGGCTAATGCCAACAGAGTAGTCGTTATAGATGAAGCCTATATTGATTTTGGTGGCCAGTCTGCTACTCAGTTGGTGCCTGAGTTCGATAACCTTTTGGTGGTGCAAACGTTATCCAAGTCTCGCTCGTTAGCAGGTTTAAGGGTGGGTTTTGCGTTTGGGCAAGCGCACTTAATCGAAGCGTTAGAAAGAGTAAAGAACAGCTTCAACTCGTACCCTTTAAGCCACGAAGCTCAAGCTGGAGCCATTGCTGCAATCGAAGATGAAGATTACTTTCAATACACTTGCCAAGCCAATATAGCCCAACGTGAAAAACTAGCAGGGCAGTTGCAGGCATTGGGATTTAGCATGACAAACTCCCATGCCAATTTCTTATTTGTAACCCATGAAACTGCAAGTGCCAAAGATATTTGTGCCGCCTTAAGGTTAACGGGCATTATAGTACGTCACCTCACTAGTAGCCCACGTATCGACAACTACTTGCGTATTAGTATAGGCAGTGCAAGTGAGTGTGAGTTATTAGTGCAGGCCCTCAAAGAGCTGCTGTAAGGCAGCTTTTTTTTAGCCCAAGGGCGCTAAAATGCTAGGCGCTAAAAGCTCTACCACCCATCATATGCAAGTGAATGTGGTACACCACTTGGCCACCGTCTGGGTTGCAGTTCATCTGTACCCGGTAGCCACCTTCTGCAATACCTGCTGCTTTAGCCAGCTTAGCCGCCGTTAGCATCATATGGCCTAATAATGCTTGATGTTCTGGGTTGGCGTCATTAAGTGTGGCGATAGGCAGTTTAGGAATGATCAAATAATGCACTGGTGCTTTAGGTGCGATGTCCTTAAACGCCAACACTTGTTCATCTTCAAAAACGATTTCAGCTGGAATTTCTCGGCTGATTATTTTGTCGAAAATAGTGCTCATAGTGTACTCAGTTAAAGTTGGTTTATTTTGGCTTATTAATGAAGTAGCTCACGAGCAATTGCTCGGTAGGCGATATCACGACGGCAAAACTTTCCGTCCCAGCTGATCTTATCAGCCAATACATAAGCCTTGTGCTGCGCTTCACCTACCGTATCACCCAGCGCTACAGCGCACATTACCCGCCCACCATTAGTAACTACCATGCCATCTTCATTGAGAGCAGTGCCGGCATGGAAAATTTTACCTGCTTTATCTGATTCTTCGGGTAGGTTGATGACATCACCCTTTGGGTAGTTGTCTGGGTAGCCTTTAGCTGCCAGCACCACACCCACAGCAGGACGTTCATCCCAGTATGCAATAGTCTGATCCAGCACTCCCATAGTGCCTGCGATACAAAGCTCTACAATACTGTTCTTCAGCCGCATCATAATAGGCTGAGTTTCTGGATCGCCAAAGCGGCAGTTAAACTCTAGCACTTTAGGGGTGCCGTCGGCGGCTACCATGATGCCGGCGTATAGAAACCCCATGTACACATAACCATCTGCAGCCATGCCATTAACAGTGGGCATAATGACTTCATCCATAATACGTTGATGCATAGCTTCATCTACCACAGGAGCTGGAGAGTAGGCTCCCATGCCCCCCGTGTTAGGGCCTTGGTCACCTTCGTCGCGCGCTTTATGGTCTTGACTAGAGGCGAGTGGTAATACATTTTTACCATCGGCCATCACAATGAAGCTGGCTTCTTCACCTAATAAAAACTCTTCCACAACCACTCGGTTGCCTGCTTCACCAAAAGCGTTCCCAGCCAGCATATCTTCAACTGCTGCACAGGCTTGCTCTATTGTGTCAGCTAAAATAACACCTTTGCCTGCAGCCAAACCATCGGCTTTAACAACAATGGGCGCGCCTTGGGCTTTGATGTATGCAACGGCAGGTGCAATTTCGGTAAAAGTGGCATAGGCAGCTGTAGGGATGCTATGGCGTTTGAGGAAGTCTTTAGCAAAGGTTTTAGAGCCTTCAAGTTGAGCAGCACCTTTTGTGGGCCCAAAAATGTCCATGTCTGCAGCACGAAAAAGATCCACTACCCCAGCCACAAGTGGTGCTTCTGGCCCTACAATGGTTAGGTCTACATCATTGGTTTTGGCAAAATTCAGCAGCCCTTCAATGTCCATAACGTCAATAGCTACATTTTCAGTCTTGTTTTCTAGGGCCGTACCAGCATTGCCTGGAGCTACAAATACTTTGTGTACACCACGGTTTTTAGAGGCTTGCCATGCAAGTGCGTGTTCTCGACCACCGCTACCGATAATTAATACCTTCATGATTAACCTTTACCATTTTAAATTGATATGTATTGTCATATTAAACGAAGCAGAAGCATCCCAGATCTATCCACTGTGTTCGACATGGAATGCTGCTAAGTGCTTAATAACAGTGTGCTGCTGGTGTGTGTTAGTTATCAATGACGGAAATGGCGCATGCCAGTAAATATCATACTAATGTTGTGTTCATTGGCTGCCGCAATAATTTGATCATCCCGCATAGAGCCACCAGGTTGAATAATAGCACTAATGCCTGCTTCTGCTGCGGCATCAATACCATCTCGGAAGGGAAAGAATGCATCTGACGCCATTACTGAACCTTTGACGTCTAGACCTTCATCACTGGCTTTAATGCCCGCAATTTTAGCACTATAGACGCGGCTCATCTGGCCTGCACCAACACCAATAGTCATGCCGTTTTTGCAATATACAATGGCATTAGATTTGACATACTTGGCTACTTTCCAAGCAAACTGTAGATCGTGCATTTCAGCTTCTGTAGGCATGCGCTCGCTAACAATTTTTAGGTCGGCTTCAAGTATTTGTCCTAAGTCGCGGTCTTGAACTAATAAGCCACCAGTAACGCGCTTGTAGTCTAACTCTGCCACATGCAGGTGAGGTAGGTCGCCACAGACCAACACCCGAACATTGGGTTTGCGCGCTAAAACTTCTACCGCATATGAGCTAATGCTTGGGGCTATAATTACCTCTACAAATTGGCGATCAATAATACGTTGGGCTGTGGCAGCGTCTAATTCGCGGTTAAAGGCAATAATACCGCCAAAAGCTGAGGTGGAATCGGTGCTATAAGCTTTCTCATAGGCATTAGTGATGTCTTCGCCCATAGCTACGCCACATGGGTTGGCATGTTTTACAATGACACAGGCGGGGTCTTGGAAGGCTTTTACACATTCTATGGCGGTATCAGTATCGGCAATGTTGTTAAAAGAAAGTGCTTTGCCTTGTACCTGATGAGCAGTGGCTACGCTGGCTTCTTTAGGTTCATGTTCAATGTAAAAAGCGGCATTTTGGTGTGGGTTTTCACCGTAACGCATATCTTGAACTTTTTTCAATTGGGTATTAAAGGTACGTGGAAACTTAGAACTGGTGTCTAGTTGAGCGCCTAAATAATTGGCGATAGCACCATCATACATTGCCGTGTGTTCAAAGGCCTTGCAGGCTAAATCAGTACGCGTAGTTTGACTTAAACCACCGCTGGCCGTCAGTTCTTCAAGAATGCTGGTGTAGTCGTCTGAGTTAACAACAATAGCGACATGTTTGTTGTTCTTAGCCGCCGAACGTACCATGGTAGGGCCACCAATGTCGATATTCTCAATAGCCATGTCTAAAGTGCAGTCATCACGCTCTATAGTCGTCTTAAATGGATAGAGATTTACCACCACAAGGTCAATTCCATGGATACCATGCTGCGCCATTATCGCATCGTCTTGGCCACGACGGCCCAAAATTCCACCGTGTATTTTAGGGTGCAATGTCTTTACACGGCCATCCATCATTTCCGGAAAACCGGTGTAGTCAGACACTTCTATAGCAGCGATTCCCGCATCATTTAATAACTTAAAGGTGCCTCCTGTAGAAAGGATCTCCACCCCTAATTTACTTAGCTGTTGGGCAAATTCTACAATGCCCTGCTTGTCTGAAACGCTTATAAGAGCGCGGCGAATGGCGTGTGCTTGTGACATGATGCTATCCTTTTAACTGCGTGATTGTGGCTGTCTAAAGTAAATCGTACTGTTTTAGTTTCTTTCTTAAAGTGCCTCGGTTGAGGCCAAGTAACGCAGCCGCCTTAGACTGATTGTCGTGTGTGTGTTGCATCACACATTGAAATAATGGCGCTTCTACCTGCTGCATGAATAATTCGTATAGCGCACTAGTTTGCTGACCGTCCAGTTCGTTAAAGTACTGAGTTAAAGACTGTTCAACACTTTGGCGCAAAGATCGAGGGACTTGGGGCTGGTTGGCGTCATGATCTTGGATCACAGTTTGCTTGTTGCTCGGCTGGGTGTGAGTGGTTTGTGTCATACTGTTCATGGTGTCTTTGGTGTTAACAATCATAGTATTAAGCCGCGTGCTCTTGGGCGTTGGCAAAATAGTGGTTTAAAAAATCTAGTTGTTGTAGTTGATTTTGTAATTCATTAAAAGCCTTGCGCTGAGCTGGTTCTTGTTTCAGATACCAACCTACATGCTTACGGGCAATGCGCGGCCCCATCACTTCTCCATATAAATTGTATAGGCCATAAAGATGTTGCTGTAGTACATGCCAAACGATGTCGTTGCTCGGCTTTTGCAAGGCCGTGCCATGTTTAAGGTAGTGATGCACTTGCTGGAACAACCAAGGGTTTCCTTGTGCTCCTCTGCCGATCATAAGGCCATCAGCACCAGTATGGCACAGTACATTAGTCGCATCTGCTGCGGAGTTAATGTCGCCATTAGCAATCACTGGGATTTCTAGGGCTTGCTTAATTGTAGCTATAGTGTCGTATTCTACTTCACCTTTAAAACCACAAGCACGGGTTCTACCATGCACTGCCAGGGCTTGGACGCCAGCATCTTGGGCAATATTGGCAATATCTAAACCATTACGTTGGTCTGTACTCCACCCCGTTCGAATTTTTAACGTTACGGGTACATCTACGGCAGCAACTACCGCCATCAGTATATCTTTAACTAATGCAGGGTCGCGTAACAATGCGGAACCTGCAGCTTTTTTAAGTACTTTTTTTGCGGGGCAACCCATATTAATATCAATGATTTGTGCTCCTAGCGCCACATTAGCTTGTGCTGCGTAAGCCATTTGAGCTGGATCACTACCTGCAATCTGTACACTAATAGGGGTGCTGTCATCAGCATGAGGTAGGCGTCGCTGAGATTTTGGTGTGTGCCACAATGAAGTGTCACAGGTGAGCATTTCGGCCACAGCTAAACCCGCGCCAAGTTGACGGCACAAGAGCCGAAATGGGCGGTCAGTAATGCCTGCCATGGGTGCCAAAATCAAGCCATTTGCAAGCTGATGAGGGCCAATGGCAAAGCCGTGAACAACGCTAGAGTGATTCATTGCAAGATCAATAAATGCCTAAAATTTCTTAGAAGTGAGTGTTAAAATTCGATGAGGTATTGTACGAGTTGTACGTTTTTTGTTCAACTGAATTGTCGAGCTTACAGCGCTCTTGCTGCATAAACAGCGAAGTAGATTAGACCGAAGTCTGCCAAACATGTTTCGTATTGGCACAATTTTTTTAGCAGCTTATTTTTAACGGCTTATATGCGGGTTTTGTATGCAAGTAGCATGGTGCCAGTTTAAAAGATTAGCCACTAAATAGATGTATATAACCGTTCTGGGCGGCCAACGCTGCCGTAATGGATTTGCACAATAATTTTTTCTAAACCCACTAAATACTCTAAATAACGCCTGGCAGTGGTGCGGCTTGCGCCAATATTACTACCGATCTGTTCTGCGCTCATTGCTTGAGTTTGTTCAGATATAACACTTAGCACAGTACTAAGTGTCAATTCGTCAATGCCTTTGGGAAGACGGGTGTTGATGGAACTGGTATTAAGTGTAGGCCGGTGTATTAAATCATCTAAGTCTGTTTGTGCCACAGCGGCTACGGCTTTTAGCCGTTCATGGTGTTGTAGATAATTGGTTAAGCTAGTTTGCAGTCGTTCAAATACAAGGGGTTTAAGTATGTAGTCAAATACACCTCCATGCAGGGCTGCTTTGAGAACATCCACTTCTTTGGCAGCGGTAATGAGTATTACATCAGTCGCGTGATCTTCGGCCCGTAAGCTGCGTAGAAACTGCATGCCATTACCACTTGGGAAATAAACATCCAGCAGTAGTAAATCGGGCTTAAAAATATCCACTAAATCTTGTGCATCTTCTAAGCTGTGAGCCATGCCTACAAGCTCAAAGCCTTTTATACGCTGTAAATAAGTTTGCTGAATTAAAGCATTTTGTTGGTCATCTTCAGCAATGACAACCCGGATAGAGTTTGATTGTGTCATAAGCTTGGGGCCTGCTTAGGTAAGCTAATGGTAAAGCGGCTACCGCCAGTTGCGACCTGTTCCATCGATACGTAACCGCCAAGGCGAGTGGCAAGATTTTTCACTAAATGTAATCCTATACCATGGTCTTGGCCACTTTTACTGCTATAACCTTTGGTGAAAATTATTTTTTGGTGCAACGGTTCTACGCCAGGCCCTTGATCTTCAATTTCAAATATCAGATCGGTACCATAGTCCGTCATAGACAAAAAAACCTGTTTGCCGTGGGCGCCCTCTATTAAACATGCTTCCATTGCGTTATCAATAATATTGCCCACCATAGTAACGAGTTGGTCTGTTGGTATGTGTGCTGGGAGGTCACTCATATGGCTATCAGGATCGATATGTAGTTCTAAACCCACTTCTTTGGCGCGGTTAAATTTACCGAGTAAACAACCCGCTAAAATAGCATTGGGAACTGTATCCATCAGCAACTTTATTAATGCTTGATGGGCTTGGCTGCGCAGGCTGTCAGCATACTGTTGTATACGGTGCAACTGTTGACTGACCAAGTCTAACTCGTCTTTGGGTCTGAAACTTGCAACCAAACCAACAATTTCCGATTGGTTTAATAGTGGCAATCGATTGACGATAAAAGGCTTATGATTAAACCAGACTTCTTTGTCAAATTCAGGGGTATTGCCTGTTTGGCTATCTAACATTGGGCTATTGGGCATGATTGTGCTGATGTTTTGACCCAACCATTGTTGCTCAGCGTCGAGGTCAAGAAAATGCAATGCTGCTTTGTTGATAGTGGTCACTTCGCCGTGAGCATTGGTGGTAATAATCCCTTCTCGGACAGACTCTAAAGTCGCATTACGTTGTTGATAAAGTTGTCCAATTTGTTCGGGTTCAAGCCCAAAGATGGCTTTCTTAAAATGGTTTGCAAACCATAACGCAGTTAAGAGGCTAAACCCAAAGCCTGCAAAAATAACCCATAGTAAGGTAGCACGGTAGGTGTTGATAACAGAGTCTATGCTGTCTAGTAGGTAACCTACGGACACCAGCCCTACGATATCCTCTCCATCGTGCCCAAATATGGGTGCCCGTGCCCGCATAGACCAGCCTAAACTACCCTGTGCCTTGGAAATTACAGCCCGACCTTGGCTTAAAGTTGGGCTAATATTGTCATCATCCATCATAGAGGCGCCAAGTTTGGCAGTATTAGGGTGAGCCAATCGCAGGCCTTGATGGTTTCCAAACACCACAAACAAAGCATTAGTTTGCTGCGCGAGTGTTAGGCTTAATGGCTGCAGGTAGCTTGAATCATTATTGTGTACTGCCGTAGCCACCTCTGGCATGGCTGCTATAGTCTTAGCTACATGTAAGGTTTTAAGACCTATTTCATCATTGAGAGACTGATTGAGGTACTGCAATGCAAACCAGCCTAGCATGCTAGTTTGTAATAATGCCATAAGGCCAAGTATCAGCATCATACGGCTTTTCAATTTAAGCCTACGAAAGGGAAGTTTAAGAGTTTTTATTGTTATTTGCATCGATACATACTACTCAATGTAGCGCATTATTACTCGTGAACATTATGACCAAAATAAATTTTAAGCCCTTTAAAGTGTTTACGGCCATAATCTGTTGGGCTATTAAAACTGTCGTTAGTATATCACTGCAAGTAAAAAAATAACTGAGGTCTAATTATGTTACAACAATTTAAAACGAAGCAACGGATGTTGCTTACGGCAGTTTTGATGAGTGGTCTACTTGGTGCGGGTGCAGCTCAAGCTGAAATAGATTCAATCCACTTCCTGATACCAGGTGGTGCAGGTGGTGGTTGGGATGGTACTGCTCGTGGTACAGGTGAAGCGCTAACTAATGCTGGATTAATAGATAATGCTTCTTATGAGAATATGTCTGGTGGTGGCGGTGGTAAAGCCATTGCTCATCTTATAGAAACTGCTGACCAAGCTCATGGCACGCTTATGGCCAACTCCACACCGATCGTTATACGCTCGTTATCTAAAGTGTTTCCACAGTCATTTCGCGATCTAACAGCAATCGCTGCCACTATTGGTGACTTTGGTGCTTTTGTAGTGAGAGCAGACTCTGACTACCAAAACTTTAGTGACGTAGTAGCAGATTACAAGGCGGATCCTCGCTCAGTCATTATTGCTGGCGGTTCAGCACGTGGAAGTATGGATCATCTAGTGGCTGCTATGGCCTTTAAAGCGGCAGGTGCTAATCCAAATAAGGTGAAGTACTTAGCCTTTGATGGTGGTGGTAAAGCCATGGCTAGCCTTTTGTCTGGTGAAGCAGGATTGCTTTCAACTGGGTTCAGTGAGGCTCTAGCCTTGGCTGCAGCCGGTGAAGTGCGCATCTTAGTAATGACAGGTGATCAGCGCTCTGACGCTGCTCCAAGTGTACAAACGTTAAAGGAACAAGGTTATGATGCAGCCTTTGTTAACTGGCGTGGATTCTTTGGCGCTCCCAGTTTGACTGATGCACAAGCGGATGAATATGCCCAAACACTTGCAAAAATGTATGATACCCAAGAATGGGAAAAGGTACGTGCTCGCAACGGTTGGACTGAAATATTCAAGCCCCGTGCTGAGTTTGTTACTTTCCTAGAGCAGCAAGAAGAAGTGATAGGCAACCTCATGCGCGAGCTTGGCTTCCTATAAGTTATTAACACTATTTATAGTAGATAACGGTGTGTTTGAGCTGACGCTTATGGGCGTTGGCTCAAGCCTTTTTTCTTGAGCGAGGGTTTAACCTATGAACCTTACTAAAGACCGCTTTGGCGGACTATTGTTCTTATTGCTATCTGTCACCTACGGCTACTATGCCGCTGATATCCCCCTTCTTCCAGGGGACCGTTTTGAACCCTTTCATGCACAAACGTTGCCGTATTGGTTGTCTGGATTAGGTATTATTTTTTCTGTTTTGTTGATTGGATTGAAATCTGATTTAAGCTCTGAAAATGATGTTATATCCAACTCGAATCTTTTACTTATGCTGGGTCTCATGGCATTTACCTTTGCGTTCTCTGTTGCCCTGCCTTGGCTAGGGTTTCCTATTACCACAAGTATTTTTTTAGCCTCGAGCTATTGGCTGTTAGGTGAACGTAGGCTTAAAATGCTGCTGTTTGCTTCAGTACCTTTTGCGTTAGTTTTTTGGTTGTTATTAACCCAAGTGTTGGACGTTTATATTGCCCCAGCGCGGTTTATTTTTTGGTAGGAGTTTGGCATGTTTGAAGGCGTGTTTACTGGTTTAGCAACGGCACTTATGCCCTTTAACCTACTGATGGTTGTGGTCGGTTGTTTTGCTGGCACTTTTATTGGTATGTTACCTGGCCTTGGGCCGATATCAGCTGTTGCTTTGATGATCCCGATCACCTACACGTTAGATCCTTCGTCAGGTATTATTTTAATGGTGGGGGTGTATTATGGTGCCGTATTTGGCGGCTCTACATCCTCCATTCTAATCAATGCGCCAGGTTGTGCTAGCACCTTAGTAACGACCTTTGATGGTTATCCTCTTGCGCAAAAAAATCAGGCAGGTAAGGCGTTGGCGTTGGCTGCATATTCTTCTTTTTGTGGAGGCACTGTAGGCGCCATCATTTTGATATTTGCCGCACCAGCACTTGCTAGTGTGTCCTTAAGTTTTCAATCGTCTGATTACTTTGCATTGATGTTGCTAGGCCTTACGTCAGTGGCCGCTTTTTCTGGTAAAGGCCAGGTGATAAAAGCCATGATGATGACGGTGTTTGGTTTAATGATTGCTACGGTTGGTAATGACGTCATTACTGGTGCGCCAAGATACACCTTTGGTCAAATGGACCTAGTGGATGGCATCAGTTTCTTATTATTAGCCATGGCTACGTTTGCGTTAGCAGAGGTGATGATGACGATTATGCGTGGCAAAATGTTTTCTACTAGCGAAACCATGCAGCCGGTTGCTCTAAGTAGCATGAAGCTGTCGATGGACGAAGTAAAAGAAGTAGCTCCTACGGTTGCTCGCTCTTCTGTATTTGGGTTTATTGTAGGTGTTTTGCCGGGCGCAGGCGCTACTATTGCGTCATTTTTAGCCTATGGTTTAGAGCGCAACTTGGCTCCAGAAAGGTTGCGTAAAATGTTTGGTAAGGGTGCGTTACGAGGGTTAGCTGCACCCGAATCGGCCAATAATGCTGCGTCTACTGGTTCTTTTGTGCCCTTGCTTACATTAGGCATTCCAGGCTCAGGCACTACGGCTATTATGTTGGGGGCACTAATTGCTTATGGGATTCAGCCAGGCCCACGTCTGTATGTGGATCATCCAGATGTGTTTTGGTCAGTTATCATTTCTATGTATTTTGGCAACCTAGTGTTATTGGTTTTGAACTTACCCTTAATTCCTTACATCTCTAGATTGTTAGCAATTCCGCCGCAAATATTGAACCCACTGATTATTTTCTTTTCTATTATTGGCGTTTACTTGGTCAGTTTTAATACCTTTGACATTCAAATGATGGTGTTTATCACGTTAATGGCGGTTGGATTAAAGATGCTCAATTTCCCTATGGCTCCTATGTTGCTGGGATTTATTTTGGGTGGTATGTTAGAAAAAAACTTGAGTAGAGCCTTGGTGGTGAGCGATGGCAGTTTTGACTTCCTATGGAATCGCCCACTGACATTCTCTACCATGTGCATTACCGTTACTATATTGTTGTTACCTTGGTTGTTGCGGTTGGGTAAGCAACTCACAACTAAACAGCTACCTGCGGCAGATTAATTGCTGCAGGTAGGGCTAATCAAGAGCGCTTACGGGACAAAAAACTTCAGCTTCACTTCAATCAACGAGAGAAAAGAGTGCCTTTGTTATGCTCACCGTCAATTAGAAATTCTTTTGCCGAGGTAAGGTCATAGCCATTACAAAGAAACATCTCACGCCCCTTGTCTAACATGAACTGAGCAGCCTTAAGTTTAGTTACGATACCGCCAGTGGCAAATTCGTGGGTAGATGAATCTGGTTTCTCTAACTCAGCCTTAGGGATTTCTTTAACCAACTTAAACATGACGGCATTATCATGTTCGTTGGGGTTTTTATCATAGTAGCCATCTATGTCGCTTAGGATAACCAGCATATCTGAGTCACTATGATGGGCGACATGGGCAGACAATTGATCGTTGTCTCCAAACACCTGCTCAGAAATAGTAGTAATATCATTTTCGTTGACGATCGGCAGAATGTCATGCTCAATTTGGGAATCTATGATTTGACGAAAGATTTCAATATGTGCTACAGAATCAAAATCTTCTTCTGTCATTAGTACCTGGCTAGTATCCATATCATAAATATCAAACAACGCTTTATAATTACTCATTAAAATGGGCTGACCTACAGCCGCCAGTACCTTTTTACTGATATGTTTCTTTCGGTCTAACTTTAGGGCGGTATAACCCGATGAAACTGCCCCTGAAGAGACTAGAATAACTTCATAAAATGACTTTAAATTAACAATAAATGAGACTAAATTAAGCATTCGCTGCTTAGCAATGGTGTTATTTTCAGTTAATACGCCACTGCCTACTTTTAATGTGATGCGTTTCATTTAGCCCTTGCTCCTAGTGTAATTAATAAGATTCTTGTTACTCCTGTGTGATTAACTGCAGTGCGCTATTGTAGCACAAACAGCGGCTACCCAGCGGGCAACAATGGCGGCCTCCCACTCACGCAGATAAAAACGCCCCACAGGTGAAGTTAGAATTATTGCGTGATGTTAGTTAAATCGACCCATAGCCCTCACCAAAGGTACCCTTTGTGTCAGCATACGAATTGGCGCCATTCAGTCGGATAAACCTTTAAGGAAAAGGTTATTGTTTTTGTAAATAATAAACACTGAATACTAAACGTGTTGTTAGATCTGATCATTAATGTAAAAATGAAAATTGCCCAAAGCCCAGGTGCTGAGCAAAGCGCTGCTGCCTATGTGCTAAAGCAACGGTTCTTGGCATTGATTAAAAAGCTATGCTGGCGTTTTTTGGACTCACCCAACGGTCAATTTGGTCTGCCATTTTGACGAGTGTTATCGGTCTTGCATCGATTACAATGCAGTTAGTGAAACTACGGTAACAAAGCGATACAAATAATCCCTAACAAACAGACTCCAAGCCACTGGCGTACCACTTTTGGATCTCGTTTAAGCATTTGTTGATGGAACTTAAGGCCAACCCAGTGGCCACATGCTGTAGGCAGAAGTAGGGCAAGGGACCATTGCCACTGTAGGTCCACTCCTGCAACTGCAAAGGCTAACATCTTGATTAAAAACAGAATAAACCATAGCACAAATAGGGTATCACGGTAGGCTGATAGGGTCATTTTCCTAACAGCTACGGCCACAATGAGCGGCGCTCCAATGAGTGAGGTACCACTAAAATAGCCACCTAAGATATACAATAAACGATCGACCCATGGTGATTTGGCTGTTGATATCCCATTTAATAATCCATGTTATGGCGTATAAGCCGGTAATGGCATAGATGAAAACTACCATCCATTCGTTTGGCAGGCTTAATAAACCAATAACACCAATAAGCTTAGGGATGATCATCCAAGTTAATGATTCACGCAAGAATGCTCGATCTACGTGCTAAAAACGTAAGCCAGTAGTGATGCCAGAAAAAATGAGGAGGTGGGTGGCAACAATAGGTAGAAAGAACAAGGGTTGATCTTCTACCAGTAACATTAATGGTAAACCAAGGGCCGCACCACCAAAACCAAGGCCTGCTCGCACAAAGCCAGACCAAACAAAAATTGCGCTAACGGCAACAAGTTGTGCAGTACTAAAATCCATGTATTTTATAATTCCTGGGTGTTAACGTTTTTGTCCGTCAATACGGACCCACTCGTCTTTGGAGACAACAGTATGCATATCAAACCATGGCTCATAAGCTTCAATAACAGCGTTTGCCTGGTGTTCAAGAATGCCAGACAAAGTAATTAAACCAGCAGGTTTAGTGAGTTTGGCTAAGCCTGCAGCCATGTCGATTAACGGGCCTGCAAGGATGTTGGCCAACATTACATCTACGGCCTTATGGGGGATTTCTTCAGGTAAGAAAACAGGTATTGTGTTTGAACTTATGCCGTTACGCTGGGCGTTGTCCATTGTGGCTGTTAATGCCTGCGTATCGTTGTCTACCCCAGCTACATGTGTGGCACCCATTAGCACTGCTGCGATGGCTAAAATGCCTGAGCCACAACCATAATCGATAACCGTTTTTCCTTGCCACTGCTGCTGTGCAATCCATTGTAGACATAGCGCTGTAGTAGGGTGACTACCGGTACCAAAGGCAAGGCCTGGGTCTAACATAAGGTTAGCGGCTGTTGGGTCTGGTATAGGTTTCCAGCTAGGGCAAACCCACAGACGCTCACCAAATTGAATCGGTTCAAAACGATCCATCCACTGCCTTTCCCAATCTTTGTCTTCTAAAATTTCTAACTTGTGGCTTGGGAAATTAGTGTCAGGGAAGGTGTCTTGCCAGCCGCTAGTTAAATAATCTAGCAGCGCATCACCATCGGTATCGGCTTCAAATAAACCCATTACCTGTGTGTCTTGCCACAAGGGAGTGGTGCCTTTAAGGGGTTCAAATACAGGTTGGTCTGCGCCATCAAGCATGCTCACAGCCCCGGCACCGCATAGAAGCAACATTTCCTCTAAAAATTCAGAGTTTTCAGGTGTGGAAGATAAGGTGATTTGAACCCAAGGCATTTTCAGATCTCTATAAAGTGTTGCGTAAAACAAAAACGCCGCCTAGGTGGTCCAAGGCGGCGTGTGAAGAAAAATATAGCCTTACAAGCCTAGTTTTTTCTCTAGATAGTGGATGTTAAGGCCACCTTCAGCAAAGAGTGCATCGCGGACAATATCTTGTTGCAGAGGGATGTTGGTTTTGATGCCGGCAATGATCATCTCATCTAAAGCCACTTCCATACGCTTCAACGCTTCTTTTCGTGTTGGTGCGTGGGTTATGATTTTAGCAATCATAGAGTCATAAAACGGCGGCACAGTGTAACCACTATAAATATGTGAATCTACCCGCACACCTAAACCACCGGGGGCATGAAATTGCGTCACTTTACCTGGACTTGGCATAAAGGTCTTAGCATCTTCGGCATTAATGCGGCACTCAAAGGCATGGCCACTAATCACCACATCCTCTTGCTTCACAGACAAAGGGTATCCGCTAGCAATACGCAGCTGCTCTTTAATAATGTCTACACCAGTGATCATTTCTGTGACTGGGTGCTCTACCTGAACACGAGTGTTCATTTCTATGAAGTAGAACCCACCGTCTTCGTACAAGAACTCAAACGTACCTGCGCCGCGGTAACCTATTTCAAGACAGGCATCAGTGCAACTCTTAAGCACTTGCACTCTAGCGGCTTCATCCATGTGTGGCGCTGGAGCTTCTTCAACCACCTTTTGATGACGACGTTGCATAGAGCAGTCGCGATCATAAAGATGAATGACGCCACCCTGGCCATCAGCCAGAATTTGCACTTCTACATGGCGTGGGTTTTCTAAGAACTTCTCCATGTAAACTGTGTCGTTACCAAAAGCGCCTTTGGCTTCTGCTTTGGTGACTAAAATAGACGTAATCAAAGTTTCTTCATTATGCACCACGCGCATACCACGACCACCACCGCCTGCTGAGGCTTTAATAATGACAGGGTAGCCTATGCCTCTGGCAATACGTTTGGTGCGCTCTTCGTCATCATCGAGTGGGCCATCAGAGCCTGGCACTGTGGGCACACCTGACTGCTGCATCGCCTTTATAGCCGCTACTTTATCACCCATAATACGAATGGTGGCTGCGGTAGGGCCGATAAAGGTAAAGCCGCTACTTTCTACCATCTCTGCAAAGTCAGCGTTTTCTGCCAAGAACCCATAGCCTGGATGGATACCTGTAGCATGCGTAACTTCTGCGGCAGAAAGTATGCGTGGAATGTTCAAATAGCTTTCGGTAGACGAATTTGGGCCTATACATACGGCTTCATCTGCTAAACGCACATGCATGAGGTCTTTGTCTGCTTTGGAGTGTACCGCTACAGTTTTAATGCCTAATTCTTTACAGGCACGTAAAATACGTAGGGCAATTTCTCCACGGTTAGCAATAACAACTTTTTCTAACATAGGGAACTCCAGTATTAGGCGATGGTTACCAGAGGCTGATCATATTCAACAGCTTCTCCGTCTTCAACTAAAATTGCAGTAATGGTGCCAGATTTGTCAGCTTCGATTTGATTCATCATCTTCATCGCTTCGATGATACAAATAACATCGCCCTCTTTGACAGTTTGGCCCACTTCAGAAAACGCAGGTGCTCCTGGGGAGGGGCAGCGGTAGAAGGTGCCAACCATAGGAGAAGCCACGGCGTGCCCACTAATTGCTGGAGCGCTTGGAGCGGAGGCAATCGGTGTCGCAACAGGAGCAGCTTGCATTACTGGTGCTGCTGCCATCATCATTGCAGGTGAAGCGCGGCTGA
>CAJXEN010000005.1 GCA_913052465.1 uncultured Oceanospirillaceae bacterium | reverse complement strand
CTGTAACACGCTTGGATCAGGTGTTAACTCTATCAAAGCTTGCTTCAAAAAGGTGGTGCCCATAAAATTACTGATTACTGGGTGGGTCAGGCGTCCAGGGTTGGCTTGTGCCCAAGTGAGCATTTGCGACATTGACAAAGGCGCTTTTTCTACTCGTTTACTGTTGGCTATAAATACAAAACGAGCCAAACGCCAGGGCACTTCTAAACCTGCAACAGCTTCAGTAAAATCAACTGAAGCCGCAGAATTAGGGCTTAGATCAAGGTATTTAGCATTAGGCAGCTGGTTCACAAAAGGGCCGTGCAGTAGGTGTTGTTGTTTCATGGCCAAGAAATTTGGCCCGTTGATCCAAATCATATCCACAGCACCTTCGCTGTTTTGGTTAGCAGCTTTTTCAGCTACCACTTGAGTCACAGCCTCGGCGGTGGATGATAATTTAACGTGCTTTACTTTTACATCATATAAACTTTCTGTTTGCTCACCCACCCAGGTTATAAAATTATTGGTTCGAGCATCGCCTCCCCAAGCGTGCCAATACACAGTTTCACCTGCGGCTTGGTTTAGGGTTTGCTGCCATTGCATATCTTTTTCAGACATAGCTGTTTCAGAACCGGTGGTATTAGCATAAACAAGTGGGCTTAACATACCCAAGGTTAATAAAGATAACATTATGCCCAGTCGCTTTGGCAAAGTGTAGTTTAGATGTATGGTCATATGTGTGGTCTCAAAGTAGTAATAAAAGGCAATGGGTTAGTCAACAAGCAGGCGCCAGCCTTGTAGCCACCGGATAAGGGTGGTTAGTGCACAAGCAACGGCGAAGCCATAGGCTAAGGGGGCAAATAAATGTGGCCATAAGCAAAAAGCTACAAATAAGGCGATGGTTTCCGCGCCCTCAGTAAGCCCACCTAGGTAGTAGATACCCTTGTTTGGGAAGCTTTCAGCGTGTAGTCCACGTTTTTCTGCTAATAAAGAGAATGCCAGAAAAGATGAACCAGTACCAACAAAGGCAGCTAGTAGCACAGCAGCTGCTAGTGCATTGGCAGAGCTGTCGGCAAGAGCAAAGCCTAGAGGTATTAAGGCATAAAACATAAAGTCTAAGGCGATGTCTAAAAACGCACCGCGGTCAGTCGTTTGGGTTAAGCGCGCTACTTGGCCGTCCACTCCATCCAGCAGACGGGTGGCAAGGATTAAAACTAAGGCCCACAAATAATGCTGCGTGGCAAGCAGTGGCAGGGCGCCAACACCTATCACAAAACCAATGACGCTCACTTGGTCCGCGTGTATGCCTAAGCGTACCAGTTGTCGTGCAATAGGCAGGAGAAGTTTGTGCTGCAAGGGCAGTATACGGGCATCAATCATGAGCGGCGCCATGTATGGTAATGTTGTAACCACACCATTAGTTTAGGGTTGATTTGCTGGCGCTTCCATTCTCCAGCTACATATTTATTGGCCTCTGCCATAGTGGGATAAATATGAATGGTGCCAAGTACTTTATTTAGCCCAAGTTTGTATTTCATAGCGATTACATACTCGGCAATGAGTTCGGCTGCTTGCGTTCCCACAATGGTAACCCCCAATATTTGGTCTTTACCTGGTACTGTTAACACTTTAATAAAGCCCAGCGCGGTGCTATCAGCAATGGCTCTATCCAAATCATCAATGCCGTAACGAGTCACGTCGTAAGCGATGCCTTGGGCTATGGCTTCTTGTTCATTTAGCCCAACTCTTGCTACTTCAGGGTCTACAAAAGTTGCCCAAGGGATAATGCGGTAATCTACTTTAAAGCGTTTGAATTGACCAAATAGAGCGTTAACACTGGCATACCATGCTTGATGAGCAGCTGCATGAGTAAATTGATACGGGCCTGCTACGTCACCTGCGGCGTATATATTGGGGAATAAAGTTTCTAAATAATCGTTGGTTTGAACCACCTTGTTAGTAGCTATACCTAATTCTTCCAAGCCAAAGCCTTTTAACCTTGGCGCTCGGCCTACAGCTACTATTATTTGGTCAAATTCAATGCGATGAATTTTATCTTGGTACTCTACCTCAAGCCATTTAGTACCCTTATCTAAATCACCATTCAAGTCGTCACTTTCTGTCAGGCCGCACCGAAAAGCTTTATGGCTGGTAAGCACCGTGACACCATCTTGCTGCAAAACCTCAGCAACAAAGGTTGAAACTTCAGCATCTTCACGGATCATCAGGCGCTCTAACATTTCCACCTGAGTGACCTGTGACCCCAGTCGAGCAAAAGATTGAGCTAGTTCACAGCCAATTGGGCCACCTCCAAGAACTACCAGCCGTGCTGGTGGTTTGTCATCGTGACGTAACTGCTCCCATAACGTGTCTGAGGTGAGGTAACCTGTCGTGTTAAGCCCTGGAATGGGTGGTACAAAAGGCTGGGCACCGGTGGCAATTATAATGCTACGACTGGTTAGTTGGGTGCTGCTACCATCGGCATGGGTGATTTCTAGGCACCAAGGGCTCACTAACTTAGCATACCCTTGCAATACTTCAACACCCATTTATTGGTAGCGTTCGATGCTGTCATGGGGAGCAATGGCGGCAATAACATCGTGTATACGTTGCATTACTTTAATAAAGCTAAAGGTAGGGTGAGCTGCTTGAAGGCCGTAATCATCTGCGTGCTTTATTTGGTGTGCTACTTTGGCACTTTTAATGAGAGCCTTAGAAGGTACACAGCCATAGTTAAGGCAGTCGCCACCCATTTTGTGGGTTTCCACAAGAGTGACCTTAGCGCGGACAACAGCGGCTATATAAGCTGAAACTAAGCCTGCAGCACCTGCACCTATAATAATAACGTTACGATCAAAAATTTTGGGTTTTACCCAGTTAGCGTAAGCTTTTTTGCGCTGATAAAAACCAAAAACAAGACGTGTCAGCCAAGGCAGCAACCCTAAGGCTACAAAGGATATGATCAAGGTTGGAGAAGAAATATCAGATAAGCTACTCAGTTGTGACAATTGAGTGCCGGCATTAACGTACACTGCTGTGCCAACCAGCATGCCCAATTGACTGACCCAATAAAAGCGCCAGCTCTTCATCTCTGTTAACCCCATTAATAGGTTCACTACAAAAAATGGTAACACGGGGATCATACGTAAACTAAATAGATAAAAAGCCCCGTCTTTTGCTAAACCAGCATCAATTGTGTTGGCGCGGCTACTAAGTTTTGTTTTAACCCAGTCACGTAAAAAATAGCGTGACGACAAAAACGCTATTGTGGCACCCAAGCTAGAGGCAAAAGAGACCAGCAATGTACCCCACCATAGGCCAAATAAAGCGCCAGCGGCTAAAGTCATCCACACCGCTAAGGGTAAAGAAGTGGCAGTGATGAGGACATAAGTAGCAAAAAACAGGCCTACAAACAGGCCACCATTATGTTGGCGCCATTGTGTTATTTCATTAATTAAAGTTTTTAGAAAGGGTAGGTCGATCGATTGGTCGCTTAAGAATAGTAGTATTAAGCCAATTAACGCAATAAAAAGGGCTAATAGCAGTTTTTTGGTGGTGCTGTTAGAGCGTGTCATTAGTGGTCTCTTTATAAATTACTGATCTTTAATTAGCTTTGTCGTTTGGCAACCTATTATCTTACACTGAATTAGACATGTTTTTTTGCCGTTATATAAGTAGGATCAAAATAGGCTTTTTCTTGTTAAAAATATTCAATATAATATTCTCGTTGATGGCAGCCAAAACTTAGATTTATCCCTAATGCGTTATTTTCTTAACACCAAATTTAATGAGATTTATTGCTTTGACTCTCAAACCAATACGGTACTGTGTGATTTAAATAATAGCGCCTTCGCCCAAAAAACAGTGTTAGCTGTAAATGATGATTTTACTGAAGTTTCTTCAGTTTTAAGTCACTGTAATGCTGGTATTGCTATGTACTTGACGTAAAGCCATCCGAGTCTGGGTACTCACAACCCCTGGTAAGCGTAGTAATTTTTTGTAGTAAAATTCTTCGTAATCCTTGGCATCGGTGTAAACTACTTTAAGCATGTAGTCATTATCTCCAGCCATTAAGTAGCACTCCATTACTTGCTCAAGTTGAGCAACAGCAACCTCAAACTCCTCAAACACAGCTTCGCTTTGTCTATCCAAGCCAATGAATATAAACGCTGTGCCCTGGACGTGAAATAGCGCCCTATTTAGTAAACCTACAAAATGATCAAATACCCCGTTGTCCATCAGAAACTTGGTGCGTCTCAAGCATGCAGAAGGCGAAAGATTGATTTGCTCTGCAAGTTCTACATTGCTAAGGCGCGCATTGTGTTGTAAGGCGTTAATGATTTTTTTATCAGTCTGATCAAGATCTATATCTTTTATTGCATTTAATTTCATGATTACCCATTGTGACAGAATTAAATTTTATAATTAATAGTAATTTTATCAAAAATAGCAAGATAATTCCTCAAAAACAGCAATACAATAATATTATGTTTAGTGGTCACAAATGTGGCGATAATTATGTAATGGTTAAGGTAAGAGGGCTGTGCAATGTTAATTGGGATACCTAAAGAGATTAAAAATCACGAGTATCGTGTTGGCATGACGCCAGCCAGTGTGCGAGAAGTTATTCACTCTGGGCATAGTGTGGTTGTTGAAACCTTGGCTGGCAGTGGCATAGGTTCTTGTGATGAGGATTATGTTGCCGCTGGTGCGGAAATTGTGGTGAGTGCTGCAGAAGTATTTGCCCGAGCTGAGATGATTGTTAAGGTAAAAGAGCC
This sequence comes from uncultured Oceanospirillaceae bacterium, assembly GCA_913052465.1. Taxonomy (GTDB): domain Bacteria; phylum Pseudomonadota; class Gammaproteobacteria; order Pseudomonadales; family Balneatricaceae; genus Njordibacter. The sequence goes on along the minus strand of CAJXEN010000005.1, from coordinate 27,058 downwards.
TCAAGCAGCAGAACGAGCGATGTTGCGTCCAGATCAGGTATTGTTCACTTACTTGCACCTAGCTCCAGACGCGCAACAAACTGCCGATTTGGTGGCCTCTGGCGCCACCTGTATTGCATACGAAACGGTTACGTCAGCCCAAGGTGGCCTGCCACTTTTGGCGCCGATGTCAGAAGTCGCCGGCCGGATGTCCATCCAAGCTGGTGCTCATGTGCTGGAGAAAGCTCAAGGAGGTCGTGGTATGTTGCTTGGTGCTGTGCCTGGAGTGGCACCTGCTAAGGTGGTTATTATTGGTGGTGGTGTAGTCGGTTCAAATGCAGCTCAGATGGCCCTAGGGGCTCGAGCTAATGTGACAGTGCTAGATCGCTCAACCCACGCTTTGGCGCGTTTGGATAAAGAGTTTAACGGTGCAGTTCAAACGGTCTATTCAACTCAAGATAGTCTAGAGCAATATGTGCTGGATGCCGACCTTGTTATTGGAGGTGTATTGATCCCAGGTGCTGCAGCCCCTAAGTTGGTCACAGAAGCTATGGTAAAAGCCATGAAGCCTGGTTCAGTGCTAGTAGATGTAGCCATTGATCAAGGGGGATGTTTTGCAACATCTAAGGCGACCACCCATGAAGATCCAACGTATCTTGTGCATGGTGTAGTGCATTATTGTGTGGCTAATATGCCAGGCGGTGTGGCAATGACATCTACTTATGCACTTAATAACGCTACTTTGCCATATATTTTAAAGTTGGCTAATGTAGGATGGAAGCAAGCCTTACAGCAAGATGTACACTTTTTGGCTGGTTTGAATGTTCACGCTGGTAAGGTGACTAATCAGCATGTTGCAGAGGCCTTGGGTTACGATTATTTACCTCCAGAAGTTGTGGTAGCCGATGTTTCTGTCTAACTGGTAGGTTATCTTGTGAGGCCGTAATTAGGGCTTTATATAGGCCTTTATTGCACTCAATAAAAAGCGTCTCTTTAAATGAGGCGTTTTTTTTGGCAAAAATAAGCTTCCTTTGCTGCTTATGGGTTGACTAATAGGCGTTAAATACGGAAAATTCGGTTTTTTAAATTCGCCTATGATTACCATAATTTTGGTAACAACCTTTAAAAGGTATTAAGTAGGCAAGACTTTAGTAGAGCCTGCCTGAGCAAAGGTACGTTCATTTGATAATTAATGAGGCATTTAAATGCAAGTTTTAGTTGAAGCGACTACGAGCATCGAACGACGTTTAACCGTTACAGTACCTGCTGAGCAAATTGATGGTGCAGTGGATAAAAAGGTTAACGAAACCGCTAAAACTATCCGTATTGACGGCTTCCGTCCGGGTAAGGTACCTACTAAGGTCGTTAAAAAACGTTACGGTGCTAGCATCCGTCAAGATGTGCTAGGTGATGTTATCCAGTCTACTTACTTTGAAGCGCTTCAGCAGGAAAGTATCAAACCTGCTGGCATGCCGAACATTGAGCCTAAGCAAGACACTGGCGCTGGTGAATTCATCTACACAGCTGTCGTTGAAGTTTACCCAGAAATTGTTTTAGCAGATGCCTCTGGTGTCAGCATTGAGCGGATGGGTTCTAGTATTGAAGATGCTGATATCGATACCATGATCGACATGCTATTGAGCCAGCAAACTCAGTGGACTGAAGTTTTACGTGCTGCTGCTGACACCGATCAGATTAATATCGATTTTGAAGGTTACTTAGACGGTGAGGCTTTTGATGGTGGCGCTGCACAAGGTCATGATCTTGTGCTTGGCTCTAATAGCATGATCCCGGGCTTTGAAGATGGCGTTTTGGGCATGGAAGCAGGCCAAGATAAAGACATTACTGTAACCTTCCCGGATGATTACAATGCTGCTGAACTTGCTGGTAAGGAAGCTGTTTTTACTATAAAAGTTAACACTGTTAGCGAAGCAACTAAGCCAGAGTTAAACGATGAGTTTTTTGCCCGTTTTAATCCAAAAGAAAAAGGTGAAGCTGGCTTTCGCGCAGAAATTAGCTCAAACATGAGCCGCGAGATGAACCAAGCGCTTAAGTCGAAGCTTAAAAATAGTTTGTTAAACGCGTATCTAGAATTGAACGTGTTTGAAGTGCCAAAAGCATTGGTTACAGAAGAGCTAGGGCGTTTAAAGCAGCAAGCGCTGCAACAGTTTGGTGGTGGTAACGAAAATCTAGATCCTAGTATCTTGCCAGACGAAATGTTCCAAGACCAAGCTGTAAAGCGCGTTCAAATTGGTTTGTTAGCTGCTGAAATCATTCAGCAGCATGAATTTAAAGCTGACGAAGAGAAAGTTAAGGTGCTAGTAGGCGAAATGGCTCAAGGCTATCAAGACCCACAAGAATTCATTGACTACTACATGAACAACGAAGAGCAGCGTAAACAGCTAGAAGGTGTTGTGTTAGAAGATCAAGTTGTAGAGCACTTGTTAGCTGCAGCCAACATAACTGAAGTTGTGGTAGATTACAAAACAGCCGTTGAGCCAGAAGGCAAAGACGTAACGGGTGATGACGAAGAGGCAAGCGAAGAAGTATAATTTTTCTAGCCATCTGTTCTGGCCCTAGCTGGGGTTGAACAGAGCAGCGGTATGAGTTACTTTATCGTAATTCATGCCGTTTTTTTTTGCATATTAATTGAATAATTTCGTCTTTTAGTGAGTGCAGGCCTTGGCATTTGTTAAATGCGCCACCATACAGTTAATGATATTGGTTGTTAACGTTTTTATGTATTGGAGTTGTAGCGACAATGAGTTTTTCTTTTCCTCCACAAATGGGGCTAAGTCCCCAATTAAATCAAGAGTTAAGCGCTTTAGTGCCTATGGTTGTTGAACAAACTTCCCGTGGTGAGCGCTCTTATGATATTTATTCACGCCTTCTTAAAGAACGCGTTATTTTCCTAGTAGGCCAAGTTGAAGACCATATGGCTAACTTGGTGGTTGCTCAGCTATTATTCTTGGAAGCAGAGAACCCAGATAAAGATATCCACTTATACATTAATTCACCAGGTGGCTCGGTGACTGCAGGCATGTCTATTTATGACACCATGCAGTTTATCAAACCTGATGTTAGTACCATGTGTATTGGCCAAGCCGCCAGTATGGGAGCGTTACTGCTAACTGGTGGGGCCAAAGGTAAACGTTTTTGCTTGCCAAACTCTCGCATGATGATTCATCAGCCTTTAGGGGGTTATCAAGGCCAAGCCACAGACATTGAAATTCATACTAAAGAAATTCTCAATATCCGTGGTAAGTTGAACCGTATTATGGCCACACACACAGGACAAACCCTTGAAATCATCGCTGCTGATACTGATCGTGATAACTTCATGGAAGGCAAGCAAGCGGTAGATTATGGGCTCATAGACACTGTACTGGACAAGCGTCCAAGTTAAATCCCATTAGTGGGTGCCCAACACTGGGTGATCATACTGAAAGCTAAACAATGCTCTAGGTTGGTCGATAATAGAAGTAGATAAGATTTAACATTAGCCTAACGATTGAAGCTGGCTACAAATATTGGTAATTATATGAGCATTGACAAAGACGGATCTGGAGAAGGCAGCGGTAAGATACTTTACTGTTCCTTTTGTGGTAAGAGCCAAAATGATGTGCGCAAACTAATTGCTGGACCATCAGTTTTTATATGCGATGAATGTGTTGATTTGTGCAACGACATTATTCGTGAAGAAATTTTGGATCAGGAACAGCCAGAAACTAAAGATCATTTGCCTACACCTAAAGAAATCCGTGCGGCCTTAGAAGAATATGTTATTGGCCAGCCCCGGGCAAAAATGGTGTTAGCAGTTGCTGTCTACAATCATTATAAGCGTTTGAGCTATGAAGGTGGTAAAGACGACGTAGAATTGGGTAAGAGTAATATATTGCTCATAGGCCCAACGGGTAGTGGTAAGACTTTATTAGCGGAAACATTAGCACGTTTATTGGATGTGCCATTTACCATTGCTGATGCAACGACTTTAACCGAAGCTGGCTATGTAGGCGAAGACGTAGAAAATATCATTCAAAAGCTTCTGCAAAAGTGTGATTATGATGTAGAGAAAGCCCAGCGAGGGATCGTATACATTGATGAGATTGATAAGATTTCTCGTAAGTCAGATAACCCATCCATTACCCGTGATGTATCGGGAGAAGGTGTACAGCAGGCCTTGCTTAAGTTAATAGAAGGTACCGTTGCTTCAATTCCTCCGCAGGGTGGCCGCAAGCACCCTCAACAAGAGTTTTTACAGGTAGATACCAGTAATATTCTATTTGTCTGTGGAGGGGCCTTTGCAGGCCTAGACCAAGTGATTCGTGATCGTACAGAAAAAAGCAGCATTGGTTTTTCAGCTTCTGTGAAGAGTAAGGACGATAGCAAGAGTGCAGCACAGTTGTTGCATTCAGTCGAAGCAGAAGATCTAGTGAAGTTTGGTTTGATCCCTGAGTTTGTTGGCCGTCTACCGATGATTGCCACCTTAGAAGAGTTAGACGAAGAAACGCTAGTTAAAATTTTGACGGAGCCTAAGAATTCCTTAATAAAGCAGTACCATAAGCTGTTTGAAATGGAAAATGTTGAAATTGAATTCCGTGAAGATGCTCTTAAAGCTGTCGCTAAAAAAGCGATGGAGCGTAAGACGGGTGCACGTGGTTTGCGTTCTATCCTAGAGTTGGTGCTTTTGCCGACAATGTATGAGCTACCTGACCAAGCCAACGCTGTTAAGGTTGTGGTTAACGAACAAAATATTACTGGCGAGAGCGAACCACTTGTGGTGTTAGATAATGTTGAACTTCAGCACGCTGCATCAGACGAGTAATGCCGCTGGTGTAGAGAAGAACCACCCTTGGGTGGTTTTTTTTGGTCTCATTTTAGTTCTAGGCTTGTATTCTCACCCCTTGTCCGCATTTAATAAAGTATACTGAAAACTCGCAAGCCACCGTGAATTTAGCCTGAATCTAGCCTATAGGATTTTTTATGACTCAAACTCTTCCTCTTATTCCATTGCGTGACGTTGTGGTCTACCCACATATGGTAATCCCTCTTTTTGTAGGGCGCCAGAATTCTATCGATGCACTAGAGCATGCGATGGCTGCCGATAAAACTATTGTTGTCGTCGCGCAAAAGAGTGCCACGGTAGATGAACCTCAAATTGACGATTTGTTTGAAGTGGGCACGTCTGCACGTATTTTACAGCTACTGAAATTGCCTGATGGCACTGTGAAAGTGTTAGTTGAAGGTGAGAAGCGGGTAGCAATTGAGCAAGTGAGTGAGACTTCAGGTTTCTTTACTGCAACAGTTAATACGATAGAAGATGCCGAACCATCAGAAGGTGAACGTAAAGCCTTAGCTCATACATTAATGTCACAATTTGAACAGTATGTGAAACTGAGCAAAAAAATATCTAACGATGTTATGTCTTCGATCACTAATATTGAAGACCCCAGTCGATTGGCTGACACCATTGCCTCGCAAATGAATTTGAAGCTTGAAGAAAAGCAAAATTTATTAGAAATGGGTGACCTTACCCAGCGGCTTGAGCACCTAATGGGACAGATGGAAGGCGAGATTGACCTTGTTAAAGTAGAAAAGCGTATTCGTGGCCGGGTCAAGAAGCAGATGGAAAAAAGCCAGCGTGAGTACTACTTGAATGAGCAAATTAAGGCTATTCATAAAGAGCTTGGCGATATTGATGATGCGGTACCTAACGACCTTGAAGAGCTACAAAACAAAATTAATGCTGCTGGAATGCCGGTCGAAGCAAAAGATAAGACTCAAGCAGAGCTAGCAAAGCTTAAAATGATGCCTCAGATGTCTGCAGAAGCTACTGTAGTGCGTAGTTACATTGATTGGATGGTTACCATCCCTTGGAAGAAGAAAAGCCGCCTCAGGCATGATTTGGCTAAGGCCTCATTGGTGCTTGAAGAAGACCATTACGGACTGTCTGAAGTAAAAGAACGTATTCTTGAATATTTAGCTGTGCAGCAGCGTGTTAAACAAGTTAAAGGCTCCATTCTTTGTTTGGTAGGTCCTCCAGGTGTTGGTAAAACATCGTTAGGTAAGTCCATAGCACGTGCAACGGGGCGTCAATACGTGCGAATGGCTTTAGGTGGTGTAAGAGATGAAGCTGAAATTCGTGGTCATCGTCGTACCTATATTGGTTCTATGCCAGGAAAACTGGTTCAAAAAATGTCTAAGGTAGGCGTTTCAAATCCATTATTTTTGTTAGATGAAATTGACAAAATGGGCATGGATAACCGCGGTGATCCAGCCTCTGCGTTATTGGAAGTGCTTGATCCAGAACAAAATAACAGTTTTAATGACCATTACTTAGAAGTGGATTACGACTTGTCCAGTATCATGTTTGTGTGTACTGCTAACTCTATGAATATTCCTGGGCCATTATTAGACCGTATGGAAGTTATTCGTATTCCAGGATACACAGAAGATGAAAAATTAAGTATTGCTAAGCGTTACTTGCTGCCCAAGCAACTTGCTGCTAATGGCTTATCACCAACAGAGCTGTGTTTAAAAGATGATGCAATCGTTGACCTGATTCGTTATTACACACGAGAAGCTGGTGTCCGTAGCTTAGAGCGTGAAATCGCTAAAATCTGTCGTAAGGTGGTTAAAGCACACCTGTTAGCAGGTTATAAAACAGCCATAGACAGCCCTTCACAGGAAGTGGACTCCAGTAATTTAGAGGAGTATTCTGGCGTGCGTAAACATAGTTTTGGTCAGGCTGATGTAGAAGACCGTGTTGGGCATGTTAATGGTTTGGCTTGGACTTCTGTTGGTGGAGATATTCTCACCATTGAGTCTGCTGTAGTGCCAGGTAAGGGACGTTTAGTAAAAACAGGATCTCTGGGCGATGTGATGCAGGAATCGATTCAGGCGGCTTTAACGGTAGTTCGTGGCCGTGCATCTGGGTTAGGTATAAAAACTGACTTTCATGAAAAAAGTGATATCCATATTCATGTGCCAGAGGGTGCAACTCCTAAAGATGGTCCCAGTGCTGGTGTTGGTATGTGTACTGCTTTGGTTTCAGTTCTTACAGGTATCCCTGTCCGAGCTGATGTGGCAATGACTGGTGAGATTACCTTACGAGGGCAAGTGCTTCCAATTGGGGGGTTGAAAGAAAAACTGTTGGCTGCACATAGGAGTGGAATTAAGACAATCATTATTCCAGAAGAGAATGAAAGGGACTTAAAAGAGATTCCTGCTAATATAAAAGCAGATTTGTCCATAAAGCCCGTTAAATGGATAGACGAAGTGCTTGATTTAGCTTTACAATTCGCACCGACTCCAATTGTACTGAACGAAGGTGAGTTAGTCGTTGACAAAGCCAAAGAAAGATTAAATATTGATTCCATTAGTACGCATTAGGCTGTTACGATTGTATTATTTTACAAGCCTTTCTTGACAAGGCTTTGAACAAGTTGGTATAAACTGGACTTCTGTTTTTTGGAGCTGGGTTTGGTGAACCATAATAAAAAAATACCTGCCTGAGCAGGTCATCTATTTTTTACACATATAAGGGGATTAAAGTGAATAAATCTGAACTGATTGAAGCCATCACAGCGGATGCTGATCTTTCAAAGGCTGCTGCTGGCCGTGCACTAGACGCAGTGATTGCTGCTGTTACTGGCGCGCTTAAAGATGGTGAATCTGTTTCTTTAGTGGGTTTCGGTACCTTCTCTGTAAAGGCTCGCGCAGCCCGCACAGGTCGTAACCCACAAACTGGTGCTGCAATTCAAATTGCTGCTGCCAACATTCCAAGCTTTAAAGCTGGTAAAGCGTTAAAAGACGCAGTCAATTAAGACTAAATCTTACACTATATGGGCTAAAGTACTTTGTGTTGATGATATTTGCCCGTTAGTTTCGATAAAACGCATTCCTTTGAATGCGTTTTTTGTTTGTAGAATCCTAATAAACAGCCACCGAGGCTGTAGAAGCCACATACAATGCTACAAAATATTCGTGACAATTCAAAAGGTATTATATCCAAAATCTTGGTAAGTCTGATTGCCTTTACCTTTGTAATCTGGGGGGCAGAAGCCCTGTTTACTTCGTCGGCGGACAATAGTGCGCCAGCAGAAGTTAATGGCGAAGAGATTAGCCTACAAGAACTGCTCCAAACTGCAGAGCTTCAGCGGCGACAAGTTTTAGCGAGTAATCCAGATATTGATCCAGTGACGTTAGATCAGCAGGCTATTCAGGCCTCTGCTCTACAACAGCTTATCGCTCAAAAGGTAATGCTTCAGTACACCCAAAATAATGAATTAGCCTTGTCAGACACGGCTGTTGATCAAATGATCCTCCAGTCAACTGACTTTCAAGTTAATGGCGAGTTTAACAGAGAGTTATTCGAGTCTTTGTTGAGGAACTTTGGTTTAACTCCTACCACATACCGCCAACAACTTAAGCGCAGTAATCTTATTAGCCAGGTTCAAGAAGCCGTTGCCGGCTCAGCCTTTACCTTGGCAGATAACGCTGATTTGGTATCACGCCTTGATGGTCAAACTCGCAATATTGCAGTGCTAACATTACCGTTAGCTGCACAGATGCTAAATATTGCTATCAATGAGCAAGAAATTGAGGCCTATTATTTAGATAAAAAACAAAGGTTCATGACTCCCGAACAGCTGAGCATTAGATTTGTTACATTAAATAAAAGTGACTTTTATGATCAAGTAGAAGTCACAGACGAAGACCTAAAAGATGCATACCTAGATGCACAATACATTTCTTCGCAAGCTGCAGAAGTTGAAGCCTCACATATGCTCTTCTTAGTTGATGAAACTCAAACCCAAGAGCAGGCTTTTGCGTTAGCACAACTTGCGTATGATCAGCTCGATCAAGGCCAACCCTTCGCCAGCGTAGCGCAAGCGCACTCGCAGGATGATAGTACTTCGTCAGAGGGTGGCTATATTGGACTGTTAGCAAAAGGTGAGTTTGGTGAAGCCTTTGATGCAGTTTTGTTTGACCTGCAGCTGGGTGCTTATAGTAGGCCGGTGTCAACAGAATTTGGTGTTCAAATTGTATATGCACATTCCCAAGATGTGGCTAGCCAACCCACGTTCGAAGATGAAAAACAAGCGCTTAGTTTGGCCTTAAAGCAGTCTGGGGCAGAAAGCCTATTTGTTGCAGCCAGTGAAGATATGGCAGACATTGCCTTTTCGTCACAAGACTTATTGGAAGTAGCTGATGCGTTAGGTTTGCGCGTAGAAACTAGCGCATTTTTTGGTCGCCAAGGTGGCGAAGGTATTTCTAGTAATGATCGAATTGTTAGCGCAGCTTTTTCTGATGACGTGTTGCTACAAGGTAATAATTCCAATGTACTAGAGCTTGCGTCAGATAAATTAGTGGTGATTCGTGTTGGCCAGCATAATGAATCATCTCAACAGCCGATTGAAGATGTAAAAGCAGAAATTACTAATTTCCTTACTGCCCAAAAAGCCACTTTATCGTTAGAGGAAAAAGTTAATAGCTATGTTGAACAGCTAAAAAATGGTGCTTCGATGCAGTCTGTCGCAAATACTGAAGAATTAAGTTGGCAGCAATTTGATGAAATTACTCGTGGCTCAACCTTGGTGAGTAGTTTGCTGGTTCAATCTGCATTTCGTTTACCTAGAACTCAGCTTGGTGTGAGTTATGGTATCGCACCTAACTATAGTGGCGATGTGAGCATCATTCAGCTACAAAGTGTGACTGACGCAAATCCTGAAGAGCAGACTCCTGAGCAGCGTTTAGCCTTAATGTCAGCGTTAACTCGCTTACAAGGGCAAGCTGATGTAAAGCTGTTGGAGACTTCATTAAATGGTCAGGCCGTAATAGAAGTTTTTTAAATATCCAGTCATTTAAAAAAACCACAAAAAAAGGCAGCTTAAGCTGCCTTTTTTTGTGGTTGAAAAAGTAGTTACATATCTTTTACGGCATAAATACCGTCTACATTGCGAAAGTAGCCTTGGTAATCCATGCCAAAGCCATAAACAAAACGATCTTCTACATCTAGGCCAATAAAATCTGGCACGTAATCTACTTTTCGGTCATGAACTTTATTGAGCAAGGCAGCTGCATACACTTTTTTGGCGCCAGATTCTTTTAGGTACTCGCAAATGGCTGCAAGTGTGTGTCCCTCGTCGTAAATATCATCAACTACAAGAACAGTGCGGCCGCTAATATCTGAGCTAGGACGAGCCAACCACGACAGGTTAGTGCCAACAGATTTTTTTCCGTAGCGTGTTGCGTGCAGGTAGTCTGTTTCTAACGGGAACTGTAGCTTTAATAAAAGTTGCGCCATTGGAATCATGCCACCGTTGAGTACACATAGAACCAAGGGCATTTCTTTGGACAAGGTAGCAGTGATTTCAGCCGCCATAGACTCAATGCTTGCAGCTATTGCTTCACCAGTGACTAGTAAATCGGCTTCTGCGTGAACAGCGACAGCTTCTTCGTATGTGATCGTCATATTTATGCCTTACAAAAGTGACACATTATAACTTAAAAAAACAGTTGGTAGATGATTGATTTAGACTTAAAGATGAGCAGTCAGCGCTGGTAAAGATAAGGTAGAATAGGCGACCAATCATTGTATTTAGTTAAGCTTATTTATGAACACAGATATCAACCACATTCTTGTAAACGGTGCTCAAATTGCGTTTAATAAAATGCGGCGGGCGCAGTCATTTAACGCTAGGTTATATTACTATGCTGAGATCGGTGTTTATTTAGAAGTCTCTTTGTCCCATGGCGCAGGTATTACGGCTGAAAGTCACGATCAAATTGATGACATATATAAGCAGGCCACTCATTTTCATATGAGTGAAAATAAACGTTCGCGGTTGGTTCGTTAACTCCTTATGTCACAGATTAATGAAAAATCCTTCGATATAGATGCATACCTTAAGCAGCTGCCCCTGCGCCCGGGTGTTTACAGAATGTTTGATATTGACGGCGAAGTCATCTACGTTGGCAAGGCAGTTAATCTTAAAAATAGAGTCACCAGCTATTTTAGGGGTAAGAGTCACAATGCTAAGACTCAGATGATGGTGTCTAAAGTGATTTCTATTGAAGTCACTTTAACCCACAGCGAAAGTGAAGCTTTACTGTTAGAAAACACCTTAATAAAGCGTTTAAAACCGCCATATAACATCTCCCTTCGGGATGATAAATCCTACCCTTATGTGTATATATCAGATAAACATGATTATCCTGCAATGCAATATGTGCGCGGCGGAAAAAGCCGTAAAGGGCGCTTTTTTGGCCCCTACACCAGTGCTGGGGCAGTAAGAGAAAGCCTTAACTTGATGCAACGTATTTTTCGCATACGCCAATGTGAAGATGCTTTTTTTGCCCACCGTAAACGCCCTTGTTTACAGTTTCAAATTGGCAGATGCAGTGGCCCGTGTACTGGTGAAATCAGTCAACAAGACTACGCAGCGGATCTGCGCCACGCTACCTTATACCTAGAAGGTAAAAACCAGCAGTTATTAGATGAAGTGAGTGAACAAATGCATTTGGCTGCTGAGCAGCTTAAGTTTGAATCTGCTGCCCAACTTAGAGATCAACTAGGCCATTTAAGGCAAATGCAAGAACAGCAGCATGTGGTTTCAGAACGTGGCAATTTAGATGTGTTTGCAGTGGCTAGTTCGCAGGCTGGGTTGTGTATTCATCAACTTATGATTCGCTCTGGAAGGGTAATTGGTAGTAAAAACTTTTATCCCAAAATGGGTTTAGAGGAAGAAAAGCCAGCTATTCTTACGGCTTTTTTGGGTCAGTATTATTTATCAGGTCAGCATAGGGATGTACCTGATGAAGTGCTTGTGAGTGATGCTCAGGATGCTCAACAGAGTATTGCTTTAACTATTACTCAAAGGGTAGAGCACAGTTTTAAGGTGATTAGCAGCGTTAGAGGTCCACGAGCTCAATGGCTTCGACTTGCTCAGACTAATGCTGACCAAGCATTATTAAGTTATGTTGCTAATAAACAAACACAAATTTCTCGTTTTGCAGCACTACAAGAGGCGCTTGACTTACCACAAATGCCTGAGCGCCTAGAGTGTTTTGATATCAGCCACTCCAGTGGTGAAGCCACAGTAGCGTCATGTGTCGTTTTTGATCAAGGGGGGCCGAAAAAATCAGATTATAGGACCTTCAATATTGAAGGTATAACCCCCGGAGATGATTATGCTGCAATGTCACAAGCAATTACCAGACGTTACACCCGTCTGAAAGAGAATCATGGTGTCATGCCAGACCTACTTATAGTTGATGGAGGTAAGGGGCAGATTACCCAAGCTATACAGGTGTTATCTGAGCTTCAGCTACAAGACCTTTATGTTTTAGGTGTTGCCAAGGGAGAGACTAGAAAAGCTGGGTTTGAACGTTTATTTAACGGTTGGACAGGAGAAGAAATAGCCTTGCCAGACGATTCCTCAGCGCTACACTTATTGCAGCATATAAGAGATGAAAGCCATCGGTTTGCTATTACTGGTCATCGCGCACGAAGAAACAAGAAACGCACCCAGTCTAGCCTCCAACAGGTAGATGGTGTTGGGCCAAAGCGTCGCCAAGCCTTGTTAACCCATTTTGGTGGGATTCAGGATGTTACTAAAGCTAGTATTGATGAACTGGCTAAAGTGAAGGGGATTAGTACTGATATGGCTAATACCATTTATCGTTCTTTACGGGGTGAAGAAGGATAGGCTAGAATGTTGTTTTTATACTCCTGTCCAATATCAAACGATTGATTATGTTAAACATTCCTAATTTAATAACGCTATTCCGATTGGTGTTAATTCCATTTATCTTGATCGCTTATTACTGGCCTTCAGAAAGTCGATATCTATGGGCCTCTGGACTATTTATGCTAGCTGCAGCAACGGACTGGTTAGATGGTTTTTTGGCGAGAAAACTTAACCAAACTACGCCTTTTGGTGCTTTTTTAGATCCAGTTGCGGATAAAGTCACAGTAGCGGTTGCGTTGGTAGTGTTAGTTGAATCCTATTCTGAACTGTGGCTAACCTTGCCTGCTATTGTTATTATCAGTCGTGAAATTGTCATTTCTGCTTTACGTGAATGGATGGCAGAAACTGGTAAGGGAGCGCATGTTGCTGTGTCCTATATTGGCAAGGTTAAAACCATGATGCAAATGGGCTCTATTGTTTTGTTATTAGCAACACCTCCTGGGACACTTATATCGGCCATAGGCTTGGTCATGCTTTATGTAGCTGCAGCACTAACACTATGGTCTATGGTGCTGTATTTATCTGCAGCATGGTCTCAATTGAAAGAAGGAATGTAACTCGGGTGATTAACGCAAGGGCAATTTCAGTATTGTTGGTCGATGACCACGAAATTGTTCGTGTGGGCTTTAGGCGCTTAATAGAAACCACCAGTGATATTAAAGTAGTTGCAGAGGCAAGTAGTGGTGAAGAAGCCTATGAGCTAGTTCATGATTTTAAGCCTGATATCACTGTTATGGACATTAATATGCCTGGTATTGGGGGTTTAGAGGCAATAGGAAGAATTTGTAAACGTAATCCTAAAGACAGAGTTATTGCTCTAACAGTACATGAAACTGAACCTTTTCCTACTCGAGTATTAACTGCTGGCGCAAAAGCTTATTTAAGCAAACGATGTGTGCCGCAGGAGCTTATTGAGGCTATTAGGACAGTTCATGCTGGTGGTACATTCATCACAAATAGAGTTATGAGAGAGATGAGTAAGACGCCAGGCACGCAGGAGACTGCAATTAGTAGATTAACAGCAAGGGAATTTCAAGTTTTTTCTATGTTAGCAGAAGGGCGTACAGCTGTGGAAATAGGGGAGGCTATGAGTTTAAGTCACAAAACTATCCATAGCCATCGAGCTAATGTTATGAAAAAACTTAAGCTCGAAACTAGTGCAAATATTGTTCAGTTTGCCATGTTGCAGGGCATCCTTCAGGGCTAAGTGCTCTATTTAAACAGCCTTTACTTTTTTGTTAACTGGCCTGCGGCTCACTGCAATGCCAAATAGTATGGCCAACAATGCAATCATATCGTGCCAAACCACCAACTCTCCCAGCACCAAAGCGCCCATGAAATAAGCGACTAAGGGGATTAGGTAGTTGATATTAGATAAAAAGGTAGGACCGGCGCGACGTATTAATACAAAGAAAATGATGGCTGCTACACCAGTAGGAAAAATACCAAGCCAAACAATGGTAAATAGGGCTAGATTAGGCACTTGATGCCAATCAATACCTAGCACGGAAGGCCAGATAATTAAACTTATTAAGGCCGCGCATATCACAACCCCGGTACTAACAACTGCGGAGCTATAGGTAGGTAAACGCCGGGCGATAATGGAATTAGCAGCGTAAAGAACAGCTGCAGACAAGACTAATAAGCACCCAACTAGGCTGTTTTCTGAGCCCAATATGGTAGGTCCCAAAATAAGTACAATGCCACTTATCCCAAATACAAAACCCAATAACTTATTTCTATTTAGATTTTCCCCAGTAATAAAAAAATGTGCCAAAATTAACGTCATTAACGGCATAATGGCCATCAGCAATCCTGCCATGCCTGATGTGACAAACACTTGACCCTGAGCAATAAACCAAAAAGGAAGCACGTTGCCAACGAGGCCAAGCAGCATAAAGTGAGCCCAGGCAATGGGTTTTGTTGGTAGGCGCTTGCCTCTAGCCAACATGAAAGCTATAAGTACAATAGCGCCAATGGCAAGCCTCAGCACCACTACTTGGTCTGGCGTAAACGACTGCAGGCTAACTTTTATGCCTAAAAAAGATGTTCCCCACAAAGCCACAAGACTTAACAGTAAAACCCAATTAATAATCTGGTCTCGTTGCATTGACACTATTAGTTAATTTCTTCGTTATTCGAGGGTAGGTCTTTAACAGTTTTTAGCTGGTTAAGTAATTCTTTACGGGTATTATCATTTATCATTATTTCTGCAACTTTTTCTGCAGTAGCTTCGTCAAGGCCAGCTGTTTCAACTAGGTCCGCTATGAAGTAAAGGACGTCAGTACGGTTATCTAAATCCTTTGCTAATTTAATATCCATGAACTCTCCGATTACTGTGCCTGATTTATTAATGACCTGATGTACTGTACGAATTGTCATGGTATGTCCATAATTTGATCTACTGTATGAGCGTACAGTATAGGGTGCAAAGCAGCGAATAACTAGCCAAAAATGGAAATGTTTAGCAAAGACTATAGAAATATAATAATAATTTAACATAATATACATTATGCGAAGTTATATATGGATTATAGGGCGCCTCATCGGTATACTTGTATGCACTACTATTTTGTTATTTTAAAAGATTTATTGTGGCTAAAGCTATTCAAACCAATGCAATTAACCCAGCGCCCTGTCCGGTCTCGGACCGTCTTAAGCAAGCACGGTTAAAACGTAATCTCTCACAACGTAGCTTAGGTATTGCAGCCGGTATTGATGAGGCATCGGCGAGTGCGCGCATGAACCAGTATGAGCGTGGCAAACACGTGCCAGATTATGAAACATTGTGCCAATTAGCATTAGTACTCTGTGTGCCGGTGCCGTATTTTTATGCTGATGATAATGAAGCCGAATTGTTATTAAACATGGCGTTATTGACTAATGAGCAGCAAAATTTAGTGCGTGGTTTGATTAAACGAATTAATTTTAAGTCATAAAAAAGCCAGCACAATGTTTCCATAGGGCTGGCTTTGAAGGCTGAACGGTTTCTTTTAGCTGGCAAGGCCTGCCGGTCTTCTGCCAAAAAACTGCGTTGCAGCTCGGCGTTAATGTTGGCGTCACTAGTCACCAAAAGGCGCTGCTATGAACCTAAAAATTACAGCTAAATCAACGTTCAAATCATAGCCAAATAAACTAAGTGTATGAGTCGCCTATAACAACTCCAAAAATGGATAAATAATCGATTGTGATAATAGAATCTAATTTGCTGTATGAGTCATTCAATTCGATATGGTAGAAATCTGTTCAGACGAATTAGTTGACGCTGTAACGGTGGATATATTCACCATTTTTGAGTGTGAATAAAGCGTCTATGCCAGCATGTTGCACTGGAGCAATGTCTTGTGCTGCACAAAGGTTTTGCTGGGATACGTAGGATTCGTGCTCACTGCCATCTGTTAACAGATGGTAAAACGGCTGCTTTTTTCCAATAGGTGGTTGGCCCAAGCTTGCCATAGCCTTGCAGGCTTCTTGATACCATTGTTCATCGAGCGAGTACTCAAAATCGATATCAAATATAATTCCACGAAAGCCATAGTGTTTATGCTGCACTACCTGACCGATGTTAAACTGCGCGAAAGAGACTTGCATTGGTATACACACTCATCATTAAAATGAAATTGAATTATACGCTTTTTAATTATGCCCTACAAAGTGTCTTTGCGGTCACGCATACGGCTGTCCTTTAAACGACGATTAATCGGTCCAATTGTTACCAATAAGTTGTTTTTTCTGCTAAAATTTACAAAATATTGCGTAAATTTCCTAGCTTCTTCAGCTAGTTAGCTTACAATGTTCGGTAATATCAAACGAGGAACATACTCATGCAAGATCAAATTCAGTTTTCAAGCAATTCTGCGGAATCTGCTTTAGCTACCAACAAAGTATTGCGCAATACCTATGCCCTACTTTCCATGACGCTTATATTTAGTGCGATCACTGCAACTATAGCCATTGCCAGTAACGCAGCACCAGTTAACTTTATCATTCAGTTGGTAGTGTTATTTGGTACTTTATTTGCTTTGCAGAAGTTTAAAAATTCGGCTTTGTCTATTCCCTTGGTATTCTTTTTTACTGGTTTTCTAGGCTATACCACTGGGCCTATCGTTAACTTTTACTTAGGCATGGCTAATGGTGGTGACATCGTTATGACTGCTCTGTCTATGACTGGCATCACCTTCCTAGGTTTGTCTGCTTATGCTGTCTCTAGCCGTAAAGACTTCACCTTCATGGGTGGCTTTTTAATGATCGGTCTGATCCTAGTCGTGGTTGCTTCACTGGCCAATATGTTCTTCGCTATTCCAGCACTATCCCTAGCTATTAGCGCCGTAGGCGTGTTGGTTTTTTCTGGGTTTATTTTGTATGACACTAGCCGCATGGTTAACGGTGGTGAAACCAACTACGTAATGATGACAGTAAGCTTGTACCTAAATATATTAAACTTGTTTCTGATGTTGTTACATCTTACGGGTGCTCTAAGTGGCGACGACTAATTATTAGCGCCGACGATAAACTAACAGTGGCGTTAATTGACCTTGGTTAATGAGTTAACTGTTTATGGAGCCCTACCTTTTGGTGGGGTTTTTTGTATATGTCTGATTTAAGTATTCTAAAGTCTCCGGGTATAACGTCTAACCCTTTAACTTATACTGTTTTGGTTCGATCGGGTCCTGACCTGCAAAGTCAGGCACTGTCAGCTTACCTGTTTACTAAGGAGCTTTTGTTACAAGGTCACCAAGTGCTAAGGGTATTTTTTTATCAGCAAGGTGTGTATTTGGCTTCTAATCTAAGGGTTGTGCCACAGGATGAGCTTAACGTCACTGTTCTTTGGCAGCAACTAAGCCTAGATCATGGGTTGGAGCTCGGTGTATGCATTGCTGGCGCTTTGTGCTCGGGCATTGTTGATGAGCAGGAGTCTAGTCGCTATGAGCTGGGAGGTAACAATTTAGCCGACCAGTTTACTTTAATGGGCCTTGGCCAGCTTGCTGCAGCAAGTGCTGATAGTGATCGTCTGGTGAGTTTTGGAGCTTAGTTGATGCCATGTTTAATAACCCTAACCCATGCCCCTTATGGCACCAAGGTCGCTAAGGAATCCTTAGATATCGCTTTAGTATTGGCAGCTTTTGAGCAACAACCAGCTGTATTATTTGTTGATGAAGGCGTGTTGCAACTTTTTCCAACCCCTCAGTCGCCTACTTCTCACAAACATATTGGAAAAATTATCAATGCGTTAGAAATGTATGATATTAATGAAATTTGGGTTGAACAAGAATCGTTGGATGTTTTTGGGATCGCTGTTGATGAGTTAAGCCAAGCTGTCACTGTCATTGCTCGCTCAAAAATAGCGCATTTATGCGCTCAATACGATCAACACTTGGTGTTTTAATTATGACTATACTCCATATTATTGCTAGTCACCTTGCTGTTGATGCACTCACCACATTAGTAGAGCGAAGTGATGCCAATGATGGTTATGTTTTTATGGATGACGGCGTCTATGTCTTACTCGGAAAAGGTTTGCTAGTCTTGGGCTCCAGAGATGTTTTTGTATTGCAAGGTCATGTAGATGAGCGTGGGCTCAAAAGCATTAGTAACGACCATGTAACGCTCATTAATATGTCAGGCTTGGTGCAATTAACCGCATCCTATACGTCTTCTATGAGTTGGTGATATGCAGTTAGAAACAGACAAAGACGGTTATTTAAGGCATTTAAGTGACTGGAGCCCTGATGCAGCGCAATGGCTAGCAACAAGCGTAGGTGTAACCTTAGAGGCAGAGCATTGGGAAGTAATCAACGCGCTGAGGGTTTTTTACGCTGATACAGGAGTGTCCCCCGCCATGCGTATATTAGTTAAAATTGTAAAACAAAAGGTGAGTTTAGAAAAGGGCAACAGTATACATTTGTTAACCTTATTTCCGGGCAGCCCAGCAAAATTAGCAGCTAAGATTGCGGGTCTACCACGACCTACCAACTGCCTCTAAAACCCTCCGATAAAGCCCTGTTAGGCTTCATAAGTTTGCCACGAGCCGGTTTTATGTTAGGACGCTTTAGTAAGTGCTGTTACTCCGCCCATATAAGGTACTAACACTTCAGGAACCACAACACTGCCATCTTCTTGTTGGTAGTTTTCTAGAATGGCTAATAACGTGCGCCCTACTGCCAAACCAGACCCGTTAAGCGTGTGTAAGAGCTCGGGCTTGCCTGTTTCAGGGTTACGCCATCTAGCTTGCATGCGCCTTGCTTGGAAGTCGCCCATGTTAGAGCAAGAAGAAATCTCGCGGTATTTATCTTGGCCTGGCAACCATACTTCGAGGTCGTATGTTTTAGTGGCAGAGAAACCTAAGTCGCCGCCACACAAAATTACTTTGCGGTAGGCTAAACCTAAGCTTTTCAATATAGCTTCAGCATGTCCAGTAAGTTCTTCTAGGGCTGCTGTTGAGTCAGATGGCTTGACCATTTGTACCATTTCTACTTTTTCAAATTGATGCTGGCGGACTAGCCCTCGTGTATCTCTTCCATGGCTCCCTGCTTCGCTGCGAAAGCATGGGGTATGGCAGGTAAAGCGAAGTGGTAACTTATTGGCATCTATAATCTCATCACGCACCAGATTAGTCACAGGAACTTCTGCTGTAGGGATAAGATACAAGTCTCGTTCGCCCGGTATTTTAAATAAGTCTTCTTCAAATTTAGGAAGTTGCCCTGTACCACGTAATGATTCTGCATTAACTAAATAAGGCACATAAACTTCTTCGTAGCCATGGTCTTGAATGTGGCTGTTGAGCATAAGTTGAATGAGGGCACGATGTAGTCGAGCAAGATCACCTTTAAGGACCATAAAGCGTGCTCCAGTCACTTTAATAGCGGCGCCAAAGTCCAGACCTCCAAGCCCTTCACCTAAATCAACATGGTCTTTTATAGTAAAGTTAAAGCCTGGCTTTTCGCCCCACACTAAAACTTCTTCGTTGTCATCCTCGTTGGCCCCCTGAGGAACGCTGTCATGGGGAACGTTGGGTATGTCCATCAAGAACGTGGTTAGGTCATCTTGTACTTGTTTCAACTCAGATTTTTTATCAGCTAATTGCGCACCAAATAGGCTCACAGCAGCCATTACAGCTTTGGTATCTTGGCCTTGAGCTTTAAGCTTACCAATTTCTTTAGATTTTGAATTACGTTCGCTTTGTAAGTTTTCGGTATCAATCTGTAACTGTTTGCGGGATTCTTCTAGGTTATTTAGCTTTACCATATCAAGCTTAAAACCTTTCTTTACTAGCTTATCAGCTACTTCTTGTGGATTATTACGAACCAATTTTTGGTCTAACATGTGGGATTCCTAAGGTAAAACGATATCAAATATTGGGTAAAAAATAACTTTATAACCAGCGCCCAATGTATAGTCCAATACAAGCAGCGATCAAGCCTATAACAACATTGGCAAATATATTGCCTAGGGCCATAAGCCATTCACCTTGTTCAATGAGAAGGATACTGTCTAACGAAAAAGTAGAAAAAGTAGTAAAAGCACCAAGTAATCCAACAATTAAAAAAGGTCGCCAAACTTCAGGCAGCAAACCTTTCTCAATGATAAGCACGTAAATAATGCCTATAACTAATGAACCAATAGAGTTAGCAACAAATATAGCCAATGGAAACCGACCACTATAGATAGCTGCTATCCATTGCTGCAGCCCAAAACGACTTAACGCACCAAAAGCTCCACCACATGCGATCGCAATTAACTGACTCACCATTGGAATCCCTGTTTTTTATCTAGGAGCATTATAACTTACATAAGCTGCTATTTATAACGCTGTAGGTCACTATTTTCGTTAAGTTGTGCTAGTTGGTCTAATTTTTCACCAATTTTACCTTCAATACCTCGGTCACTAGGATGGTATAGCACATGGTGTGCTAACGCTTCTGGCATATAGTTTTCGCCAGCAGCAAACGCCATTGGTTCAAGGTGTGCATATCGGTAGTCTGCGCCATGGCCCATCGATTGAGCAAGGCTGGTAGGTGCGTTACGGAGGTGGTTTGGCACATCGTAGCTTGGTTCTTCTCTTGCCAGCTTCATGGCGGCTTTAAAGGCTGTATCAACAGCGTTGCTCTTGGCAGCACATGCACAATAAACGGCTGCGTGGGCAATAGCCCTGTTGCCTTCTGCAGGCCCGACTCTTTCAAATACTTGCCAGGCGTTCACAGCCACTTGTAAGGCCCTTGGGTCAGCGTTGCCAATGTCTTCTGAGGCAATGGCTAACAGACGTCGTGCGACGTAAAGTGGGTCACAGCCAGCATCAATCATACGTGCCAACCAATATAATGCACCACTAGGATCAGAACCACGAACAGACTTATGAAAGGCAGAGATTTGGTCGTAAAATATATCACCGCCCTTATCAAAACGTTTTGGGCTAGTTTGTAGGACCTGTTCTAGTACACCGTTATCAATAACTAACCGTGCATTTTTGGTTTCCGCTAGGTCGGAGGCAATTTCTAATAAATTGAGTAATCGGCGGGCATCTCCATCTGCTGCTCGTAGTAAAAGTTTTCGCTGCAGGTCTTGAATGTCAATATTAAGTTTGCCTAAACCACGGTCTTCATCGGTCACAGCCTGATGCAGTAACGAGGCTAATTCTGACTCGTTTAAAGATTTCAAAATATAAACTCTAGCTCTAGACATCAGAGCGTTGTTGAGTTCAAAAGCTGGATTTTCTGTGGTTGCACCGACAAAAATAAAAGTACCATCCTCTATATAGGGTAAAAATGCATCCTGTTGAGATTTGTTAAAGCGGTGTACTTCATCAACGAATAAAACACTGTCTCGGCCAGACTGGGCTCGTACCTGTTGCGCTTCTTGCACAGCAGCACGAATATCCTTAACACCAGACATAACAGCTGATAAAGTCATAAAATGAGCTTCGCTCACTTTGCTCATTAGTCGAGCCAACGTGGTTTTTCCCACCCCCGGTGGGCCCCATAAAATCATACTGTGAAGTAAACCATGGGTAAATGCCCTGCTCAGGCTTTTACCAGTTCCCAGAAGGTGAGTTTGACCAACGTAATGCGCTAAGGTTTGAGGCCGCATACGACTTGCTAATGGTTCATAGCCTTTAGGTTCTTTGGCAAACAGGTCGTTTATCAAGGCTGGTCCATTTCGAGTACATCTACATTTTCTGGAATTACAAATTCAAATAAATTTTCTTTAAGTTGAGGGTTTAATACCATGTTACTAAACGTTAGGCTGGTCTTCTGATTCATTGCATCTTCTAGCTGCATTTCAAGTAGTTGATTGTTTTTAAAGTTTAACCTTAAGGTTTGATATAGGCTTTCTGGGTCTTTAGGTGTAAGTCGATAAAAAACCAGACCATTTCCCCCAGTTTGCATTACTACATCAAACTCAGCACCTATGTCAGTAGCATTGCCACTAAGTAACAATGCTGGGGTACTCGTTGAGCGCTGGTCTAGCGTCTGCACGGTAACCTGCTCTAAGTCTTCATCATAAATCCACAGCCGCTTGCCGTTGCTAACAAGAAGTTGTGCAAATGGATCTTCAGTTTGCCACCAAAACTGGTTAGGTTGGGCTAACACCATATGTCCATGGGTTTCTTGCAGCCGGCTACCACTGGCATCTAATACATACTGTACAAAATCTGCTTCAATGTTTGTTTGCCGGCCCAGCTGTTCGCCTAGGGATTGGGCAGCTGTCTTGACTGAACTTGGCCCAGCCAAGGTTGAGTCAGCCAACGAAGTACCGGCAAAGCTGCCTGCAAAAGTGCCAACAAGAGTCACACTTAATAAAAATACGGCTAAACGCATAACTAATCCTTTATAAATAGATAATTAATCACGAGGTGGAGGCGGCGCAAGTACTTCCCGACTACCATTATGGGCTGGCGCAGAAATTACCCCTGCTGCCTCCATAGCTTCAATCATCCGTGCTGCTCGGTTGTAACCAATTTTGAACTTACGCTGTACGGAAGATATCGATGCCCTGCGATTTTCAGTAATAAAAGCAACAGCCTCATCATATAAACGATCTTGATCATCTTCAAACGCACCCTCTGAAGAAGCCATGCCAAAACCAGCATCCTGATCATAATTGCCTTCTACGATAGCTTCGATGAACTGAGGAGCACCCTGCTGCTTCCAAGCTTCGACTACGCGATGAACTTCCTCATCGCTAACAAAAGCGCCATGCACGCGTTCTGGCATACTTTTACCTGGTGGTAAATAAAGCATGTCGCCGTGGCCTAGTAAACTCTCAGCTCCAGCTTGATCAAGTATAGTCCGAGAATCAATTTTAGAGCTTACTTGAAAGGCAATTCGAGTTGGTACGTTGGCTTTGATGAGGCCAGTAATGACATCAACAGAAGGCCTCTGGGTTGCCAGTATAAGGTGAATGCCGGCGGCTCTTGCTTTTTGTGCAATACGGGCAATGAGCTCTTCTACCTTTTTACCCACCACCATAATCATATCAGCGAATTCATCGACCACTACTACAATATAGGGCAGCGGGCTTAAGTAAGGCCGATCATCCATGTTTTCACCATTAGCCTCATCGGGTACCCAGATAGGGTCCAAAATTGGTTCTCCCTTGGTCACCTTGTCGTTAAAACCTGCAAGGTTTCTTACCCCTTGAGATGCCATTAAGCGATAGCGTCGTTCCATTTCTGCAACACACCAGCGCAGCCCACCAGCGGCTTCTTTCATGTCTGTTATCACGGGGGCTAAAAGATGTGGAATACCATCATAGATAGATAGTTCAAGCATTTTAGGGTCAACCAACAACATACGTACTTGGTCTGGTGTAGATTTGAGTAATATACTCATAATCATGGCGTTAACACCAACAGACTTACCAGAACCCGTAGTACCTGCCACCAGTAAATGAGGCATTTTAGCAAGGTCCACTACCACTGGCTTGCCCGCAATGTCATTACCTAAAGTAAGGGTTAATGGGCTGGTGGAGGACAAGTAAGGTTTACTACCGATGACTTCGCTAATACGTACCATTTCTCGATGCTGGTTAGGTATTTCGATACCAATGACGGATTTCCCAGCGATAACTTCAACAACGCGCACACTCATAACTGCCATAGAACGTGCCAAATCTTTTGAAAGATTACTTATTTTACTGACCTTAGTGCCAGGAGCTGGTCGTATTTCAATGCGAGTAATAACAGGGCCTGGGTTGACTTCGATAACTTCAGCGATGACACCGAAGTCTAATAATTTTGCTTCCAAAAGCTGACTTAAATTAGTCAGTTCTTCTGCAGTAATGGCAGGATTAAGGCTAACGTTAGGTGGATCCAGTAAGCTTAATGGCGGTAAATTTTTGTGTTTAGTTACCTTCCCATCCTGTTCTGCTTGAGAAGAACCAGTGTCTTGTTTATGAGTCTCAGATAAAGGTACGATCTTCACTTCCTTAGCAACACTAACTGGGGTTAACTCAGCTATAGGTGTGGCGTTGGATTTAACTTTGGCAATGACATCAGATGTAGGGTCTATAGATAACGTTGCCAATGACGCTTTTTTAGTTTTGTCAGAAAGCTTACTTCTATTAGCTGGGCCATTTAGGGCTGCAGCAACATCGTCAGCACTGAAATCACCGGTCTGGTGATTTAAGCTAGAAGCCTGAGGTGGCTTGCTAACCACGTGTGAATTGCTTTGATTAACTAATTTATCATGGCGTGGGAGTGGCCAAAGGTTAGTAAGGTAACGCCAAGTATTACTACTAAAACTAGCTATGGAAGAGCGCTGTGGTGCTCTAGAACTTGGGTTGGTATAAGCGTTTTGAGCAGCTTTAGCTGCACGTGTACTTTTAAGTTCTTGAGTTTGGCTACTTTGACCAAATACGCTTTGACGAAAATATTGGTACCAATATAGACTGTGTCGACCTAAAGTTTCGGTGATGATTCTCCAGCGTAGTTGCCAAAATTGACTTATGGCAACTACCAAGGTGGTGAGAACTAAAATATTGGTACCTGTCATCCCTAAGGCTTGATTGAGGGACAAGCCTAGGGTCATGCCCAATAAGCCACCACTACCTTGTGGGAAGATTAAATGGGTATTAGTTATGTGAATAAAAGCATAAACACATGCGGCTACGATCAAAGCACAAGTGGTGAGGGTTTTAAACCAAACATTGTTTTCTTGGTGTTGATTTGAGTGGTGGGAGTAGCCAATAAAACGGGTGATTTCATATTGTATAAGCAAAAATGGTATGAGGTAGGCGACTAACCCAAAAACACTAAAAAATAAATCAGCTAAAACAGCTCCGAAAGTACCTCCCGCATTATGAATATTTGTCACCTCAAAGGTTTGCATAGAGGTTGGATCATTGGCGTTAAATGTAACCAGCACGATCAATAGGTAAACACTAAAAGCCGTTAGGGCAAGGTGGTAACCATGCCAGCTTAAACGTTGTATCCAGTTTGATGTTTCGTTGTCAATGGATTTGGGTGGTGTTCGTGGGGTTTTTGCGGCCACTAATTTCTTCCTTGTTGGTGTGTTTGATTAAGCAAACTTAGCCTATGATACGCAATCCTGATAATTGAACCAAGCTTAATAATTACTTGGTTTAATGTGTATTAGATAGACTGGTTGTTACCTTTATGGCCAAATGATTTCAATAGGCACGTTTTCAATGGGCCTTAGGCGTAATATACTTAACGCGAATTTAAGCTATGGCTCTATATTAGGCACTATGTTATGACGACAGCAACAGCGCATAAGACTGAAGGCTCTAACCGTATATTGACCTTTTTGTTAGGGCATACACGCTTTGCAATTGATATCTCAAGTATATTGTCTATTACTGACGATTTTGGCAAAATTGAGTCGTCAAAAAGTCACCATCATTCTTTTTTGGGCTATTTGTATTACCGCAATAAAGCAGTAAACACCTACGAGTGCTCGACCCTTTTGGGCTGTGATACAAACCGCACTATCCTAGAAGGCGCCATTGATAGTCTGAATCATAGTGAACAAGCTCACCTTTTTTGGTTCCAAGAATTAGAAAAAAGTATTAATAGTGGTATTGCATTTGACCCTCAATGTGACCCTTTGGTGTGTGAATTTGGTGATTGGTTACACAATACAAAAAATACCGCGGATCCTACCATTAAGCTATTGTTGGCACGTTTTGAACACCCCCATGCTGAACTTCATGAGCAAGTAGTCTCCTTAGTGGCAGTCGCTTCAAACATAGAAAAGGGTGTGGCTCTCAAGCAACTTGCTGCAGTTAAAAGGGGCTGTTTTAGTGAGCTAATGAGATTGTTTAGTCATACCAAGTCTCAGCTCCGGTCGGTAGTTCACCCCGTTGTGCTTTACATCACTCATGATGGTGTGACACCGTGGTTTGCTTTAGTGCTAGACAGTATGGATGACATCGCCTCTTATGCAGATCACCAGTTTACCCAAATGCGTGATCCTAATGATTTGTCAGGAGAAGCTCACCCAGACCCTGTTTATGGTTATGTTCATAATTCTGAGACCAATGAAAAAGATAGCCTTGTAATATCTGCAACTCGATTAGCATATTTGATTGAACATTAACCAGTGAACGTTTAATCAGATTATGCCAGTTTATCAGCTAGACCCAGATAATTATTGGTTTCCACCCGTGTCTGAAGCCATTGATGACCCTCAAGGGTTGTTGGCAGTTGGTGGTGATTTATCTATAGCTAGGCTTTTGCACGCCTACCAACAGGGTATCTTCCCTTGGTTTTCTGAACAAGATCCGATTCTTTGGTGGGCTCCAAGTCCTCGTATGGTTGTAGAACCAAACCAAGTACATATTTCTAAGAGTATGGCAAAATTTATCCGTAAAACGCCACTTGTGGTTACTTTTGATCACGCATTCGAGCGTGTTGTGAAAGCCTGTGGCTCTATCCCAAGAGCAGACCAACCCTCTGCAGATGGTTGGATTACTACCGACATGCAAAGTGCATACACGCAACTGTATCAAGGTGGCTATGCCCATAGTGTGGAAGTATGGGATGGAGGTGAGTTGGTAGGAGGGTTATACGGTATTGCGCTAGGAAATATTTTTTTTAGGAGAATCAATGTTTAGTGTATCCGACAATACATCTAAATTGGCATTTATTCATCTTGCTCGCCAGTTGTCTATTTGGGGTTTTGTACTAATAGACTGCCAAATGCATACCCCACACTTAGCTACCCTTGGAGCTAAAGAGATAGCAATGGCAGAGTTTCAAAATTACCTAGAGCAGAATCTACCCTATGGAGTAGATAGTGGGTGGGAACTGGTGGTACAGTCTTGCTAAATATCCTTACCTAACCTAACCTAACCTAACCTGACCT
>CAJXEN010000004.1 GCA_913052465.1 uncultured Oceanospirillaceae bacterium | reverse complement strand
TTATTCTGGAGATTGGAAAAAGCATCAATCATTTGAGTTTCGTGCAAAGGTCTCACATACATGTTTGCCCGGACCTTGTTGGTTAGTCTTTAGATAGTAGGTGCCCAGTATTTCACCTGCTTGTTCCAGCACATAAGTTTTGCGGGGGTATTGTAGCCATATTTTTTGGGCTTGCTCTTTAGTAGTATCTGTCGCATAAGCATAGGTTTCTCCTGTTTTAACAATGCTATGAAAAATCGGCCAAATGGCTTCAAAGTCATGTTCAATGGCTTCGCGGATGATCATGGGTCGATCCTAAACTAGTTTTAGCTTGCGGCAATGTTACAACTGTAGCTTTCGCCCAATCAAATATACAGGTAAAATTAAGCTGATTTTTTCCACTGGACAGATACCATGGGCAGAGCCTACCAAAACAAAAAGTTAGACATCGCCAAAACATCTGACGCTAAAGCTAAGGTGTATAGCAAATACGGCCGTGAAATTTACGTTTGTGCAAAAGCCGGTGGTGTTGAACCTGATGGTAACTTAGCACTTCGTTCACTGATAGATAGGGCCAAAAAAGATCAAGTGCCAAGCCACGTGATTGACAAGGCATTAGAAAAGGCCAAAGGTGGTGGCGGTGAAGACTACTCCACAGCGCGTTATGAAGGTTATGGTCCAGGCAACTGTATGGTGATTGTAGAGTGCCTAACAGACAATCCAAACCGAACGTTTGGTGACGTACGCCAGTGCTTCACTAAGACCAAGTCCAAAATTGGCACCTCGGGCAGTGTAGGCCACATGTTTGATCACAGTGCTATTTTTGTATTTGCCGGTGATGACGAAGATGCTGTACTAGAAGTACTGATGGAAGCCGACGTAGATGTGACTGACGTTGAGTGTGAGGATGGTAAGACTACTGTATTTGCCCCTAACACTGAATATAATAAAACCAAACAAGCGCTTATTGATGCCCTAGGCAACGATAAAGGTGAGTTTGAATTTGAACTGGACGAGATTCAATTCATCCCGCAAAACAGTAGCCCGGTTACGGGTGATGATGCAGTAATGTTTGACACTTTTTTAGATATGCTAACAGACCTTGATGACGTACAAAACGTTTATCACAGCGCCGAAATCGATTAACAAACTTATAGTGCTAGGTTTTAATCTAGCTTTAGCCTAATGCTGCGGCCACTGCGCTTTGGGCGTGAATGGCTGTAGTGTCATAAAGCGGTACTGGGGTATCTTTTTGCTGCACCAGCAAAGTGATCTCGGTGCACCCTAAAATCACTGCCTGAGCGCCTTGGTTATACAAGTCTTGTATAACATCTACATACTTCTGTTTAGAGTCTAAGTTAATTTCACCCAGGCACAGCTCTTGGTAAATCACCTCGTGCACCATGACCTGCTGTTCAGCATTAGGTACAACAACCTCTAGACCAAATTCTTGGCTCAACCTGCCTTTGTAAAAGTCTTCTTGCATGGTGAATGCTGTTCCCAGCAAACCTACCTTTGTCATACCGTTTGCCAATAACACCCTAGCAGTGGCGTCTGCAATATGTATCATGGGGATATTGACTGCCACTTGTATCTCCTCCGCCACTTTATGCATGGTGTTAGTACAAATCAAAAACACATCTGCTCCACCAGCTTCAACCGCTTGCGCCGCCTTAGCCAAAATATGTGCAGTTTGCCGCCAACTTCCTTGATGCTGCAATTTTTCTATTTCATGAAAATCAACGCTATATAAGCATATTTTTGCACTGTGCAAGCCACCCAAGGAGTTCTTAACACCTTGGTTAATCGCACTGTAATACAGGCTGGTGGATTCCCAGCTCATTCCGCCGATAAGACCAATCGTTTTCATAGTTTAAGGCTCCAGCAAGCTGCAGATGGTTATTAAATCTGGCATGGCGCCAAATTGATGGCCCTGTTCTGGCATAGGTTGCCAAGGCGCTCTAGAATCTAGGTGCATGTGTAACACAACTTTGGGTGCGTCTTTACAGGGTTCTTTAGTCACCATGGAACGGTCTAATAGACCAACGGGAATCCAGTATTTACCAGTGCCTTTCAAGTTATTGGGTACAGGGCAGCCACAGTGTCTGCAACTATGGGCGCTGAAGCCTGTTGCTTTGGTAAAGGTGGCAATATACTCTTCTCCTTTAAGCCACTTGAATTGATTGTCATTGACCAGCGTGGCTGTGTTGTGGGAACCACCCGTTTGCTTCTGGCACAAGGAGCAGTAGCAATGGTAAAGGTTTGGTAATCGACCCAAGACTTCAAATTCAACGGCTGCGCAAAGGCACTTTCCGTTCAGTCCTCCCACACCCTCACCATTACCTTTATACATTAGGCCTTCAACTCACTTCTTAAAGCCGATAATACAACGGCCGTCGGCGGCAAAATACCGCGCCATAAACCAAAGGACTGAGCCGCTTGTTCCACTAGCATACCCAAACCATCATCGGCACAGGCTGCCCCTTGCCTTAAGGCCCATGTATTGAATACGGTCGTTTGGGCGGAGTACATCATATCGTAACAGCGGCTATTACTAGTGAGCAAACCATCCAGCAATGGGGGAAGATCTCCAGCAAGGCTGGCAGAGGTACCATTGATTATCCAGTCGAATGGGCCTTTTAGTTGATCCATAGGTAAGGCTTCAATAGCACCTAAGTGTGTAAATGAAACAGCCAAAGATTTAGCTTTACTAAAGGTTCGGTTGGCTATGACCACCTGTTTTGGTAACTGCGCTAGTATTGGCTGTAATACCCCCCTAACCGCCCCACCTGCCCCTAATACTAAAATTCGTTTAGCGCTTAATTGGCCGTTAAGATTGTGACATATATCCCGTACTAGACCCATGCCATCGGTATTATCAGCCACTAGCTGCCCTTGTTCATTTAAGTATAGAGTGTTGGCTGCTTCTGCTTTTTGCGCAGCGGGGCTTACTACTTGCGCCATAGCAAAAGCCCGCTGCTTAAAAGGTACTGTGATATTTAATCCTTTGCCACCAGCTGTAAAGAATGCCTTAACACTGTGCTCAAACTCATCTACTGCCACCAGCTGTGTTTGATAGTTGATATTTTGGTTGGTGGCATGCGCAAATGCTTTGTGAATGTTAGGGGATTTACTTTGATGGATAGGATTACCAAAAACACGATACTGGTCTATGTTCTTATCTAAACTCTGCCCTACTGCTGTATCTAAAACCACGGGGTTACTCCAGCCAATCTTTGGCAGGTAAATAATCCCGCCCCAGTATGGCTTCTTCTGAATTTTCATCAATTTGATAATCGTAGCTCCAGCGCACTTCACTTGGTAGTGACATCAAAATAGATTCCGTTCGCCCCCCAGTCTGCAAACCAAACAAGGTGCCTCGGTCATACACCAAATTAAATTCCACATAACGGCCACGACGGTGCAACTGGAAATCCCGTTGACGCTCACCATATGCCATATCTTTGCGACCTTCAATAATTGGGCCATATGCCTTCAGGTAGCTATCACCAACACTTTGCATAATAGCAAACGCAGTATCAAAATCTGGATCATTTAAGTCATCAAAGAATAGTCCACCCACACCTCGAGCTTCTTCACGGTGAGGGATATAAAAATACTCATCACACCAGCTTTTTAATCTGGGATAAAGGTCGCTACCAAAGGGATCACAGGCGGCTTTGGCAGTAGCATGCCAATGATGGCAGTCTTCTTGGTTACCATAATATGGCGTAAGGTCATATCCACCACCGAACCACCACACAGGGTCTTCACCTGGTTTTTCTGCAACAAAAAACCTAACATTGGCGTGAGATGTAGGCACATACGGGTTTCTAGGATGGATGACTAATGAGACCCCCATAGCCTGAAAACTACGCCCTGCTAGCTCTGGGCGATGAGCCGTGGCCGACGCAGGCATGGATTGACCCATAACGTGGGAAAAGTTCACTCCTCCCTTTTCTATCACACTGCCCCCTGACAATACGCGGCTAATGCCACCACCACCCGCTTCACGTTGCCATTGATCAGCGATGAATTGTGCACCGCCATCTAACTCTTGCAAGGCATCACATATGGTTTGCTGCAGGCCAAGAAGGTATGTTTTTACTGCGTTAATATCAACGTTGGACACTAAGAATTCCTTAAATATTAATTTACGCTGGCCGAATGATTTGGCCAGACACTAAATCTTTCACTTGGCTTGGTTGTTTGTTCTGACCTAACTCACCATCAATTACATAATCAAGTTGATCACCAAAAGTCAGATCTATTTGCGAGCGGCTTCTAGCTGGTTCGCAACCTGCTAAATTAGCAGATGTGGACACTATAGGCCCATTAAAGTGATCACATAAAGCAGCCACTAACGGATGGGCCGAAACACGCAAAGCAACACTTGTATGCTGGCCCTTAATCCATAGTGGTACCCAGTCTTGTGGGTCTGGTATTAACCAGGTATTTGGCCCTGGCCACGAGGCGTTAAGCTGCTCAATTTGTTGCTTCGTTAGGGCTGCAGTCAAAGGTTCAAACTGACTCCATTGGGATGCAACCAATATCAAACCTTTGTACATAGGGCGTTGTTTTAGTTCAAGTATTTTATCCACAGCCAGCACATTCCATGGATCACAACCTAAACCCCAAACAGCCTCTGTGGGATAGGCTATGATGCCCCCTGTCGTTAAGGCTTGGATGGCGCATGTTAAATGCCAATCACTGGGTTTCATAATAGTTCCTAATAGCTCCTAAGTCATTCGCCTACTGTATTATGCTATTACTACAGCACTTTCTCATAACCGCCGGCTGTAAGTCTCAAAAGGCCAAGTAGCTCCAATTCTACCAATTGGGCTGCAACAACGTTATATGGCGCAGCCAACTGTGTACAGAGTATATCAACAGGCACCGGATCATATCCAAAAAGTCGCAGCAATATTTGTAATTCTTCCTCAATATCTACTAATTCTTGATTTTGTCTAGGGTCTTGGGATTGATAGCGCTCTACCAACGGCTTTAGTTGAGGTGCTAGTTCTGCTAAAATTTGCTGCGGCTGATCCACTAAAATGGCACCATCCCGTATGAGTTGATGACAGCCTTGGGCCTGAAGATTATGAACACTAGAAGGTACCGCAAATACTTCTCGGCCTTGTTCCAGAGCAGTTTTAGCGGTTATCAGGGAGCCACTTCGCAGTGCAGCCTCAACTACTAAGACTCCCATACTTAATCCACTTATAATACGATTACGCTCGGGGAACCTGTACGCTAAAGGTTTGGCCATAAGCGGCCAAGGTGACACTAGCAACCCTCCACCAGCGATAATACGATGAGCCAATGGCTGATGTTTGGTAGGATATATTTGGCCTAGTCCTGATCCAAGTACTGCAATAGTATCCGCTTGTGCATCTAGAGCCCCTTGATGACAAGCACCGTCAATGCCTAAAGCCAGGCCACTAACAATGGTCAAGCCACTTGACCCTAGGCTGCCAGCAAAGGTTTTGGCTAATAACATGCCATTGGTTGTAGCTTTACGAGCACCCACCATGGCAATACTGGGCTCATTAAGCAAGATCGAACGGCCTTGAAGCCATAAAAATGCTGGCGGGTAGTGGATTAACTTTAAAGCATCGGGGTAGTTCAAATCGTCATATAATAACAATGAGGCGTGATGGCGCTGTGCCCATTGTAATTGCCAAGCTAGACTAGTGTGTAACGGGTTTAATGTTAAGGTGGCTAGGAGTCTGAGCTGCGTATGGTTCAAAACTGACGCCACCTGTGCCGAAGACTGTTGCTCTAGAATGGTTGATCCATGACCATAAAGTGCGGCCAGAACAGAACTTTGTTTAAAAGTTAAATTGAGTTCACTCAGCGCAAGCCAAGCTAAATGATGATCATCCATAATCATTCCATTACTAAAGGCAGATAGTGGTATAATTCTAGTGAATAAATTCATTTTTGCGTAAGTAGCTGTCATAGCGTGTTACGCCAGACCCTAAGAACACTGAATCCCATGGCATTATTACCTATTTTAGAATTTCCAGACCCACGTTTGCGCAAAGTTGCGGTAAATGTTGGGCAAATTACCGACGACACTCGCCAACTTGCTAAAGACATGCTTGAAACTATGTACAATGCCCCGGGCATCGGTTTAGCTGCATCACAAGTAAATGTACATCAGCGCCTGGTAGTGATCGATGTAAGCGATGATGGTGATGACCCTCGGGTGCTCATTAATCCGACCTGGGAACCATCGACTGAAGAAATACAAAGTTACCAAGAAGGTTGCCTGTCAGTACCAGAGTTTTACGATGATGTTGCACGCTATAGCAAAATCCAACTCAGCGCACTTGATGAAAATGGCGAAATCATTTTTGAACAGGCAGAAGGTTTGTTTGCAGTGTGTATCCAACACGAACTAGACCACCTTAATGGTAAGTTATTTGTAGATTACCTTTCGCGACTTAAGCGTGAGCGCATCCGTAAAAAGCTTGAAAAAAAGCACCGTGATGATGAAAAAGATGCTCTATACGAAGCCAAAGCCAAGGCTCAAGCGGCAACCCAAGCGTGAGCCAAGAGGGCTTAAAAGTTATTTTTGCAGGTACTCCAGATTTTGCAGCTCTGCACTTACAAGCATTGCTTGATAGTCCACACAAGGTAGTGGCTGTTTACAGCCAGCCCGACCGACCTGCGGGGCGTGGCCGCAAACTTACTGCAAGCCCTGTTAAAGCACTCGCCATTGAACACGCTATTGAAGTACAGCAACCTTTAAACTTAAAAGATGCAGAGGCTCAAAAAGTGTTGGCAAGCTACGACGCCGACATCATGGTCGTGGTGGCTTACGGTTTGTTACTGCCTCAAATAGTTTTAGACACCCCTCGTTTAGGTTGCATTAATGTACACGGCTCGTTATTACCCCGTTGGCGCGGTGCTGCACCTATTCAACGGGCAATATTGGCGGGAGATGCCGTCTCTGGCGTCACTATAATGCAAATGGAGGCAGGCCTAGATACTGGTCCTATGCTGCTTAAAGCACAGATCCCTGTGACACCAATCGACACTAGCGCTAGTTTGTATGAAAAGCTGGCAGTGCTGGGCTGTCATAGCCTTGTAGACACTTTAGATAGCCTACAAGGTGCTATTGTCAGTGCGCAAGCTCAAGACCACAGCCAAGCTAACTATGCAGCCAAGCTAACCAAAATAGAAGGTGCTATAGATTGGCACCAAAGTGCCCAGCAAATCAGCTCACAAGTTCGTGGCCTTAACCCATGGCCTGTCGCGTATAGCGATTGGAGAGATAATCAGCTACGCATCTGGATGGCTCACGAAATAGAAGCTTCTGGTGTGCACCCTGCAGGCACTTTAGTGGCTCTGGATAAAACAGGCTTAGAGGTAGCTTGCGGTAAAGGCCACCTTAAAATCACCCAATTGCAGTGGCCCGGTGGCAAAACCCTAAGTCAAAGTGAGCTCATGAACCTAAAACAAAAAATGATAGTTGGTGAAGCCTTCACCAGCCTTAAGGTGGAAAACTAACCATGGCAAACCCACGCTTATTAGCAGCCCAAGCTCTTACTTCTGTGCTGTGCCACCAAGGTTCTTTAGCTTCTAGTTTGCCCAAAGCCCTAGAGGCAGCCGAACACGGTGACCGAGCCCTCATTCAACAGTTGTGTTATGGCACCTGTAGGCATTTCCCACAACTAGAACTGATTGCAGATCAATTATTAAATAAGCCCATGAAAGCCCAAGATCAGGACATTTATGCCCTCATCCTTATGGGTTTATACCAAATAAAAGCTATGCGTACGCCAGACTACGCTGCTGTAGATGCGACGGTGCAGGCCACTAAAGCTAGTGGCAAACGCTGGGCAGACAAGTTGGTTAATGGCGTATTAAGATCTTACATCCGTGGTGGCGAAGACTTAGCCGACGTGCTCAACGAGCACGATGCCTATCGGTATAATCACCCACAGTGGCTGATTTCAAAACTCAGTAACCACTGGCCTGATCATTGGCAGCAAATTTTAGCTGCTAACGATCCACAAGGAGCCCTCACATTGCGCGTTAATACGCGTAAAATTAATCGTGAGGACTTCATGGCAGCTTTAACCGAGGCTGGTCATCTTGCTAATGCTTGCCAACATAGCCATGTTGGCGTGCAGCTGGTTAAAGCCAGTGATGTAATCCAATTACCAGGCTTTGAAGAAGGCTGGTTCAGTGTGCAAGATGAAGCGCCACAACTGTGTGCGCAATTGTTAGAACTAGAGCCAGGACACCATGTATTGGACGCATGTGCTGCACCTGGTGGAAAAACCTGCCACTTACTAGAAGCCGAAGATGTAAGTGTTGTCGCCGTTGAGCTAGAAGAACGACGAATCGGGCGCATGAAAGATAACCTCTTCCGGATGGACTTGCAGGCACAAATCATCTGTGCTGACGCTAGCGAACCAGATCAATGGTGGGATGGCAAAAGTTTTGACCGCATACTCCTTGATGCGCCCTGCTCTGCCACAGGCGTTATCCGCCGTAATCCTGATATCAAAATTTTACGTACCAATAAAAGTATTTTGGCATTGGCTCAGTTACAGATAAAACTGCTGACTAATCTTTGGCCTTTGTTGAAGCCAGGCGGCTACTTACTTTACGCTACTTGCTCAGTATTACGGCAAGAAAATGATCGCCTTGTGAATCGCTTTTTGAAGCAGCAGCCAAAAGCTCAACACTGTGCCATCAAAGCTGACTGGGGTTTACCTCTTGATATCGGTAGACAGCTTCTGCCCAACCCAACAAGCCACGATGGTTTTTACTACGCTAAACTCTACAAACCACTCTAAAAGTTGCGCTCATAGTGGTAGATTCTGGCATCTGTTCTGCTATTATAGTGGCCATAAGTATCTCTTGAGGCATTTTGCTCTAGTATGAAAATCATCATTCTTGGTGCAGGTCAGGTTGGCCGTACCCTTGCTGAAAACTTGGCCAACGATGCCAATGATGTGACTGTGGTGGATCAAGATGCCGGTCACCTAAAAGACTTACAAGATCGTCTTGATATCCGTACAGTGCGTGGCAATGCCTCTTTGCCGAATATCTTGGCGAGCGCTGGTGCCGAAGACGCTGATATGTTGGTGGCAGTAACCAACAGCGACGAGGTCAACATGGTAGCCTGTCAAATTGCTAAAACCATGTTTGGCACAACCACCATTATCAGCAGAATTCGTGAACATCAGTATTTATTAGAGCGCGAATCGTTGTTTAAAGAAGAGCCAAGAGCTTTTCCAATTGATGTCATCATCAGTCCCGAAAAGTTAGTGACCGCTCATGTTCAGCGACTCATAGAAAACCCCACAGCTTTACAAGTACTCGATTTTGCTAAAGGTAAAGTCCAGCTAGTCGCCGTAACGGCATGCCACGGTGGCCCATTAGTAGGCAAACCTGTATCTGATTTACGTAGCCATATGCCTAGTATCGACTCGCGTGTTGCTGCTATTTTTCGTAACGAAAAAGCTATTGTGCCTTCTGGAAAAACCCACATTCACGTTGATGATGAAGTGTTTTTTATCGCAGCTAAAGCTGATATTAGTAAGGTCATGAGCGAACTTCGAAGGTTAGAAAAACCCTATAAGCGGATCATGATCGCAGGTGGCGGTAACATTGGCGCTCGGCTAGCCCGAAACTTAAGTAAACGTTTCCGAGTCAAGGTAATTGAGCGTGGGTTAGAACGTTGTGAATACCTAGCGGACAGTCTTAATGATGTTGTTGTATTACATGGTAGCGCTTCGGATAAAGAGCTTTTAATTGAAGAAAACATTGAGTCCACAGATGTTTTTTGTGCCTTAACTAACGATGACGAAGCCAATATCATGGCGTCTATGTTAGCTAAACGTCTAGGCGTACGCACGGTAATGACCCTAATAAGTAATCCAGCCTATGTGGACCTAATCGAAGATGGCACTATCGATATCGCTATCTCTCCTCAACAAACGACTATCAGTAGTCTACTAACCCATGTACGCCGAGGCGATATTGTTAACGTTCACTCATTAAGGCGTGGCGCTGCAGAAGCCATCGAAGTTGTGGCTCATGGGGATAGCAAGACCTCCAAAGTGGTTGGCCGCAACGTAGCCGATATTCGCCTACCCAAGGGTACAAGTTTTGGTGCCATTGTTCGGGGTGAAGACGTACTGATTGCACACCATGACACCGTCATCCAAAATGATGACCACTGCATTCTATTCTTAACAGATAGACACGCGATTCGTGATGTTGAACAACTATTTGCCGTTGCCCTTGGATTCTTTTAGGCCTTAATATGCACTTTCGTGTTACCTTAAAAATTATTGGTATGCTGCTAATGGCTTTCAGTGCCACCATGCTGCCCTCGTTAATAATTGCCCTTAGCTTTCAGGGAGATGGTGCAGAATGGACCTTTGCATTGTCTTTTTTCATCACTTTTGCGTCTGGTTTTTCGTTGTGGCTACCATTCTCTAAACATAATAAAGTTCTGCGTACACGAGATGGCTTTGTCATTGTGGTTATGTTTTGGTCTGTACTAGGACTGTTTGGTGCTTTGCCCTTTTACTTCTCCCAGCCGCTATCTACTCTAAACCTAAACTGGAGTTATGTAGACGCTTTATTTGAATCTCTTTCTGGCCTGACGACCACGGGTGCTACGGTCATTACGCACCTTGATGTTTTGCCTAAGTCTTTATTGTTTTATCGCCAATTTCTACAGTGGTTTGGTGGTATGGGCATTATCGTATTAGCCGTGGCGATCCTCCCCATGCTAGGTATTGGGGGCATGCAGCTATACCGTGCTGAAACTCCAGGGCCAGTAAAGGATTCTAAACTCACACCCAGAATTACAGAAACTGCGAAGCAACTTTGGTACATTTATTTTGCCCTTACGGTCACTTGTGCTTTGGCTTATTGGTTTGCTGGTATGAATGCCTTTGATGCCATTACACATAGTTTTTCGACCGTTGCCATTGGTGGTTTTTCCACCCATGATGCTAGTTTGGGGTATTTTGATAGTGCAGCTATAGAAACGATTGCCATCATTTTTATGATTTTGGCTGCAGTTAATTTTAGCCTTCACTTCCATACTGCGCGGACCATACGACAAAAAAATTATAAAGCTAGTTTGTTACATTATTGGAAAGATGAGGAGTTTCGTTTCTTCCTAAGCGTGTTGGGCCTCATTAGCGTCATTACCGTGGGCACTTTATGGCTCACTAACAATATGGATTTTAATGATAGCTTTCGCCAAGGCATTTTTGAGGTAGTGTCCATTGCGACCACCACCGGCTTTGCCACAGCGGATTTTGCCCAGTGGCCTCCCATGTTAGCCTTTCTCTTGTTTAGTGCCGCCTTTATGGGCGGCTGTGCTGGCTCGACTGGCGGCGGTATGAAGGTGGTACGGGTGCTGATTATATTGAAGCAAGGGCTACGGGAGGTAAAACGGTTGATACACCCCAACGCGATCATTCACGTAAAACTTGGTTCTAGCCCAATCCCAGACCGAGTGGCTGAGGCTGTATGGGGGTTTTTCTCCGTTTATATACTAGTATTTTTAATCATGATGATTGCCTTATTAGGTACAGGTTTGGATCAAGTTACTGCCTGGTCAGCGGTGGGTGCTACGCTCAATAATTTAGGCCCAGGTTTGGGAGATGTGGCTGTTAACTATGGTGACATTAATACTACCGCTAAGTGGATCTTATGCTTCTCTATGCTTTTAGGCCGTCTTGAAATCTTCACGCTATTAGTATTGTTTACACCCATGTTTTGGCGTGACTAGGTTATTCTGTTAACTGATTTTTCCCAACCTATTCACAGACTTATCCACAGGATTTTTTATCTATGCCACAGCAGTGGAACCAACGCTATTCTGTATTTTCTGAATTACCAGCAGTCTGTTATGGGCTGCAAAGTTACCCTCATCTCATTCCCAATATTGGTGTTGGTTTGGACTTGGCATGTGGCTTAGGGCAAAACTCAATATTTCTTAAAAAACATGGACTTAAAATGTATGGGTGGGACTATTCATTAGCTGGGCTTGAACAAATGAAGCGTCACTGTGCGTTACAAGAAGTTGAAGTAAATCAACGCTGTATAGACCTTGTTAATACGCCATGGCCAAACCAATATTTCGACTTTATTTGCGTAACAGCTTTTCTAGACCGAATACTTTGTCCACAGATAGTCTCACACCTTAAGCCAGGTGGTATTTTGCTTTATCAAACATTTAATCAAGTTACTGATATTGCAGGTGAATCTCTAAATAAGCCAAGACGTACTCAGTTTCTGTTAGCAAAAAGTGAGCTGTTAGAGTTATTTAGCGATCTAGTGCCTTTGTTGTATCACGACGAACAAGACTTGTCTCAGCGCCAACACCCCTTGGCTGGTAAAGCCCTGTTGATAGCGCGCAAGCCTTTATTAGGTTAGTGGTACAAAGTGTTTATATCTAGTTTATATCTAGAGTATGTTTGAACCGGCGGTATTCCCACTGATATTGGGCCGGTGCACTTAGTACCAAGCCCTCTATGGCCAAGTTAATTGCCCGAACCTTGGCTGCCAGTACGTCGCTAGTTACCTCAACAGAGCAAGCTACCTCACATAAATCAGTAATGTCTTGCAACTCAATCGCAAACCCTTTGCTGGCATCCAGACGCCTTGCAAAACCTAAAATAATACGGGTGTTTTTAGTGTTCGCCAGCTGACTGGCTAAGGTCATTGTATAGGCGGGCTGGTCAAACCAAAGGCTAATAATGCCAGCTGTTGGTGGCGGCTCTTGATCTGGTAATATCAGATTAACTTCTCCTTTAAGCAGAGACCACTTTAACTGCATAACGCCTTTGGGCGATGCAGGGGCTAATTTCATACCTGCATTGCTTCTGGCTTGATGTATTAATTGGTCAAGCCCGATTAGTTTGGCTGGTTTGTAAAGTGCAGTTACTTTGGTTTGATGTGCCGCCCAGTTAGCAAACAGTTCCCAGTTTCCCAGATGTGGAGTCAATAGCACTACGCCGCCTTGGTCTTGGGCTTCACGTAGGCACACTTCACCGTTGATGGATTTGATACTATCTAATCCACGTTGACTTGTTTGGGTCCAATTAATGCCCATTTCTAAGGCAGCGTAGATAGTATGCAGCAAGCTTTGCCGGACTAAAGTGTTTTGCTGCTGCCTACTTAGATATGGTAAGCATCGCTGTATGTTAAGCCTAGTGGCTCTTGCACTTTGGTTAGGCAACACAAGCATAAAGGGTAATATCGCCTTGGACACACGATGTAACCACAACAGGGGTAACTTTCCCAGCAAGTGTAATAAACCTACTGCGAGGCTAGATTTTAATTTTTGAGACATAAGGTAATCAAAGATTCGTTCTAAAGCCTAAGGTTTGGCTCAGTTAGGTAATCATACCCCGTAAATGGGCCATAAACGAGGGATTAGCATGCTTTTAGATGCATGCCAGTTGGCAACTGCTAGTGTATAATATTTCGCTTAAATCTTGCTATTGGCACCGTGCTGAGGCGTTTCTATTTTTTACTTCATGCGGGGACTAAGTCGTGGATAAAACAACCGATACAAGCACTTTTCAAGGGCTCATTTTCGCCTTGCAGCAATACTGGGCTGCCCAAGGCTGCAACATTATGCAGCCTCTGGATATGGAAGTAGGTGCTGGCACCTTTCATCCGGCAACTTTTCTTAAGGCTATTGGTCCTGAAAGCTGGCGCGCAGCTTATGTTCAGCCCAGCCGGCGTCCAACTGATGGCCGCTACGGTGAAAACCCAAACCGGTTGCAACATTACTTCCAGTTTCAGGTCGTGATTAAACCCTCACCAACGAACTTTCAAGAACTTTACTTGAGCTGCCTAGATTACCTTGGTATTGATACTCAAGTACATGATGTACGTTTTGTTGAGGACAATTGGGAATCTCCAACGCTGGGAGCGTGGGGCCTAGGGTGGGAAATCTGGTTAAACGGTATGGAGGTGTCACAATTCACTTACTTTCAACAGGCTGGCGGCTTAGAGTGCCACCCAGTGATGGGAGAAATTACTATCGGTTTGGAGCGTATTGCAATGTATTTGCAGAACGTGGATAGCGTATATGACCTCGTTTGGAGCCGGGCAAGTGACGGTACAGCAGTGAGTTATGGAGACATTTTCCATCAACAAGAAGTAGAAATGTCGACCTATAACTTTGAACATGCACACGTAGACACGCTGTTTAGTAACTTCAACCACTACGAAGCTGAGTGTGCACGTATGGTAGACGCTAAACTGCCACTGCCTGCCTATGAATTTGTACTAAAAGCGTCCCATGTATTTAACCTACTCGACGCTCGCCACGCTATCTCGGTCACCGAAAGGCAGCGCTATATACTGCGTGTTCGAACTCTTGCGCGCCGAGTTGCACTGGAATATTATGCAGCCCGCAAAGCATTAGGGTTTCCGCTTACTAGTGAAGAATTAAAAAAAGAGCTATTACACGACGAAGAGGAGAAATCATGAGCCACGCAGATTTTTTGTTTGAGCTGGGGACTGAGGAACTTCCACCTAAGTCTTTACTCAGCTTGTCTAAAGCACTGGAAACTAGTATTACCAGTCAATTGAAAGAGTTAGGCTTGGCCCATGCAAACGTTACTCGTTATGCTACTCCCCGCCGTCTCACAGTAATCATTGAAGCTTTACAAACGCGTCAGGCCGACCGCCAAGATAGTCGCCGCGGCCCGTCAGTTAAGGCTCCAGAAAAAGCAGTGCAGGGGTTTGCTCGGTCCTGCCAAGTTGGGCTTAGTGAGTTAACGGTTGTTGATACCGATAAAGGCCAATATTATGAATTTGAACGGCACATACCAGGCGCAGAATCCCTCAACCTTTTAGCAGGGATCATTGATAAAGCGCTGGCTAACTTGCCAATTGCTAAGCGGATGCGTTGGGGCATATCCAGAAATGAATTCGTGCGTCCGGTACAGTGGTTCATTCTTTCATTAGGAAACGCGCTTGTAGACACGCAGTTGTTCGATTTGAGTAACGGCCATACTAGTCGTGGCCATCGCTTTCATAGCCAGGGCGACATCACTATTGAGTCACCACTCACCTATGCCAAACAGCTACGTAAGCAACATGTGATCGTTAGCTTCGAAGAGCGTAAAGCAATCATCCATAAACAAATATTAGAGCAAGCCCAGATTCTTAAGGCTAGTGCTGTAATTGATGACAAGTTACTCGACGAAGTAACCGGTTTAGTGGAGCGGCCTGTTTGCTTAACAGGTCGATTTGATAACTCATTTTTGGCACTGCCTGCACAGGCATTAATTTCATCTATGAAAGAACATCAAAAATACTTCCATTTTGTAGATGATAATGGCGATATTTTACCACACTTTTTGACTGTCAGTAACGTTATCAGTAAGGATGCAAGTCGTGTTATTGCTGGTAATGAGCGGGTGATTAGGCCACGGCTTGCTGATGCCGTATTTTTCTTTGAAACTGACAAAAAAACCACACTAGAAAGTCGCAATGCCGCTTTAGGCAAAGTAGTGTTTCAAGCAGAACTAGGCACGGTATTAGAGAAGACCCAAAGGGTCGCTCATTTGGCCAGCCAAATCGCTTCACTTATTGGTACCGACAGCCTGCTTGCAGCTCGTGCAGCGACACTATGCAAAGCAGACCTTAATACTAATATGGTACTCGAGTTTAGTGACCTGCAGGGGCTAATGGGTCACGTTTACGCACTTAATGATGGAGAGGATGACACCGTTGCGGCAGCTTTAGAGCAGCACTATTGGCCCAAGTTTTCTGGTGATCAGCTGCCAGAATCCCCTGTCGCTAGCGCTGTTGCTATTGCTGATCGACTGGACACTCTTGTGGGACTGTTCGGTATCGGACAACCACCTACTGGTAGCAAAGACCCCTATGCGTTGCGCCGTGCGACGGTAGGTTTATTGCGCATTATTATTGAGCAGGACTTAGAACTTGACCTTTGTGTGCTAATAAACGCCTCTTATGATCTACATAATAGCCTTGCAGCTCCTTTAGAGAAAGTACGGCCTCAGTTGTTAAATTTCATTTTTGATCGTTTACGGGCCTACTATGAGGATCAAAATGTTGCGGTAGATATTTATTTTGCGGTCATGGAAAATAAAACCAATTCGCCCTTAGACTTTAACAAACGGGTTCAAGCAGTAAGTGAGTTCTTGAAACTTAAAGCCGCACCCGCGTTGGCAGCCAGTAATAAACGAGTTGTTAATATCCTTAGCAAGAATGGCAATGGTGATGCCGCATTTGATGTTATGTTATTAACGGAAGCAGCTGAGGTTACTTTGGCAGAGTCGTTGAATGAAGTTAGGCGGGTGAATTTGGCTGCTATTAATCAGGGCAATTACCATGATGCACTGCAACAATTAGCCCATTTAGCTGGTCCATTAGAACAGTTCTTTTCCGATATTATGGTAATGACTGATGACGAATCCGTAAAGAACAACCGTCTTGCATTATTGGCTGAAGTTCAGCTAGAGCTCGGTCGCGTTGCAGACATCAGTTTGTTAGCTGGTTGAGGCTAGCACACCCAGCCAAAGGATGATGTTCCACGTGAAACATCATCCCGTAAGTTTACACTTAATGCGTAAATGACTCTCCAGCTACAAAAAAGCCTCCATATGGAGGCTTTTTTATTGTTAGATTTTCTCTTTTTGGCATTAGAAATCTAGGTTGGCAACCCGCAGTGCATTTTGTTCTATGAAAAGCCTACGAGGTTCAACGTCGTCACCCATAAGGGTCGTGAACATTTGGTCCGCCGCTATTGCGTCATCGATAGTTACACACAACATGCGACGCTGATCTGGATCCATGGTGGTCTCCCATAACTGCTCTGGGTTCATTTCTCCCAAGCCTTTATAGCGCTGCACAGTGAGACCTCGACGCGCTTCCTTTAGCAGCCAGTCCAAACCAAGGGCAAAACTTTGGGTTGGGAACACCTTTTCACCACGTTTGACATATCCATCCTTTTCAAGCAAACCTGATAAAGCATTATTAATCGAAGCGATGGAGCGATATTCACCAGAACTCAAGAAGTCGAAGCTAATCATGTAATCATCATCGATGCCATGTGTCGTGATGGTTATCATCGGCAAATAGCCATCACGCTCAGGATTTGAACGGACCTGGCCATCGTACATGGCACCCCCAGTTTCTTGAGCCTCTAGGCGCTCTAAAACCGAATCTAACCAGGCTGCTACCTTATCTTGATCGTGCAATGCATCTAATGCCAAAACAGGGGCATAGATTAATTGGGTCAAGATGACCGCGGGAATGATACGTTCTACGCGCTTTATAGTTGCCATTACCTGACGGTACTGGACCGCCAAACTTTCCAAACCTGTACCCGAAATAGCTGGTGCGCTTGCACTAGTATGTAAAGAGGAATTATCCATGGCACCTTGTAATAAAAAGCCATCAAGTGCCGGATCATCTTTGAGGTATTGCTCCTGCTTGCCCTTCTTCACTTTGTATAGCGGTGGTTGCGCAATAAATAGATGACCGTTCTCTATCACTTTAGGTAAATGGCGGAAGAAAAAGGTTAACAGTAAGGTACGAATATGAGCACCGTCGACGTCGGCATCGGTCATTATAATCACACTGTGGTAGCGCAACTTCTCAATATTAAATTCGGTACGACCAATACCACAACCTAGGGCTGTGATTAACGTACCTACTTCAACAGAAGACAACATCTTGTCAAAACGAGCTTTTTCTA
Organism: uncultured Oceanospirillaceae bacterium; assembly: GCA_913052465.1. Lineage (GTDB taxonomy): Bacteria > Pseudomonadota > Gammaproteobacteria > Pseudomonadales > Balneatricaceae > Njordibacter. The sequence goes on along the minus strand of CAJXEN010000004.1, from coordinate 19,765 downwards.
CGTTAAGGATTTTACCTTTTAACGGAAGGATCGCTTGTGTACGACGATTACGCCCCTGTTTGGCCGAGCCACCTGCAGAGTCCCCCTCCACTAGGTAGATCTCCGAAAGACCAGGATCTTTCTCTTGGCAGTCAGCCAACTTACCAGGCAAACCTGCAATATCTAAGACGCCCTTACGGCGAGTCATATCGCGTGCCCTGCGAGCCGCCTCTCTTGCCCTTGCTGCGTCGATCATTTTACCAACGATCACACGCGCTTCTTGTGGGTTCTCTTGCAGGAATTCAGACATACATCGGCCTAGCTCTTGCTCTACCGCAGACTTAACTTCAGATGAGACTAGCTTGTCTTTGGTTTGAGATGAGAACTTTGGATCCGGTACTTTAACCGAAATAATGGCCGTTAAACCTTCTCGTGCGTCATCTCCAGAAGTAGTGACCTTAGACTTCTTCTGGGCCGACTCGGCCTCTATATAGTTATTTAAAGTGCGAGTAAGGGCTGAACGAAAACCGCTAAGGTGAGTACCACCATCACGTTGAGGGATGTTGTTGGTAAAGCAATGAATGCTTTCTTGAAAGGAATCATTCCACTGCAATGCTACCTCTACTCCAACTCCGTCTGCGTGCATGGTATTAAAATGGATACACTTGTTGATGGGTGTCTTATTAGCGTTTAGATATTCAACAAAGGCAGAGACACCGCCTTCGTAACAAAACAATTCTTCACGTCCAGAACGTTCGTCTTTTAAACGGATGGCCACACCAGAATTTAAGAATGAGAGCTCACGTAAACGCTTCGCTAAAATATCAAAGTGGAACATGATATTAGTGAAGGTCTCTGCAGAAGCTGTAAAGGTACACGTCGTGCCTTTACCTTCGGTTGTTCCTACCACTGCTAACGGCGCCTGAGGAACGCCATGATGATAGATTTGTTCATGAACTTGGCCATTACGCCGAATGGTAAGTTTCAATTCGGTAGAGAGCGCATTAACTACACTCACACCCACACCGTGCAAGCCACCAGAGACCTTATAGGTGTTGTCGTCGAATTTACCGCCAGCGTGTAACACCGTCATAATAACTTCTGCTGCCGACACTCCTTCTTCTTCATGGATGTCAACTGGAATGCCACGTCCGTCATCGACTACGGTAACAGTATCATCGGACTGTATGGTTACACTAACTTCAGTACAATAACCCGCTAGAGCCTCATCGATACAGTTATCGACAATTTCAAACACCATGTGGTGTAAACCTGTACCATCATCCGTATCGCCGATATACATACCCGGGCGCTTGCGCACTGCGTCCAATCCTTTAAGGACCTTGATACTGGACGAATCATAGACTGTCTCTTCGCTCATTAATTACTCCGAAGTCAATTTCTTAAATAATGGCAGCCAACGCTAAATACCCCAATGGATAACTAGTCTTGACTGACTTGTCCTTGTTTCACGTGAAACATTTTTATTTTTTCACCTTCTGGCCAACAACCCGTTAGCTCATTAGGGCCCACACTAGTGACAAACACTTGCGTGTCTAAATTCACTAACTGTCTACATATCTCTCGCCGATGGGACCAATCCAACTCAGCTGCTAAGTCGTCAACCAAAAACACACACTTGCGGCCCTCTACCTCGCTTAATAACTTGCCTTGGGCAAGCTTAAGCGCTACCACAACCAGCTTTTGCTGACCACGGGACAAGCGCTCAACAGCGTTAACGCCATTGATCGTTAGTTTAACATCTGCACGCTGGGGACCACGCTGAGTATAACCAAGTCGCAAGTCCCGCTCCAAGGTTTCTTCAAGTATGTCGGAATAATCTCGATTTGCAGACCAACCAGAATAGTAACCTAGCTTTAAATCTGGCAAATCTACCAAGCCAGACAGTAACTGGAAGAAAACCGGCTCAAGGAGCTTCAAATACGCCGCTCTAAGCTTATTTAACTGCTCCGCGACAACTACCAAGCCCGGGTCAAAACTAGCCCTTACAGTGGCGGCCATTGTACCACATTTAAGCGCGCTGTTACGTTGTTTTAGTAGCCTCTGGGCCTGCTTCCACAGGCCAAAAAAACTGGGGTTATGGTGGTACACTCCCCAATCTAAATACTGCCTACGAACACTTGGACCTGCCTCAATCAAACCCACAGTACTAGGGTCGATTAGCTGCACAGGCAATAGGCTCGCAAGCTCCGCAATAGAAGATAGAGTTTCACCATTGAGGCGCACGCTATGGTCACCATCCAAACGACGGGTCATACCTAATGAGTCAATAACACCCTGGGGGTTTCTAAGCTTTGCAAACAGCAGACAATCTGTGTGACCTTGGGTAATAACAGAAGCCAACTTTAAACTCCGAAAAGAGCGCCCTAAAGCGAGCATGTACAGTGCTTCTAAAATGCTAGTTTTGCCACTGGCATTTAGTCCATAAAGCAGATTGATGCCTACATCAAACTCAACGTCCACTTGTTGTAGGTTACGCAACCGCTGAATACTCAGATGCTGAACAGACATAGACCATACTACCTGTGTATAACACCTTTAAAAAAGTGCTTATAAACTAAGTTCACCAGTACACCTGGCGCACAGAAAAAGCTTCAGTTCGAGCTCAGTTATAGGCGCATTGGCATGATGACGTATTGAGCTGCGCCATTGCCACCCTCTGCCAATAGCGCACTAGAATTAGAATCACTTAAGGTTATTTTTACCTGATCACTATGCAGAACATTAAGCACATCTAATACATAACCAACGTTGAAACCAATTTCGATTTGAGCACCCTGATAATCCACCATGAGGCTTTCTTCTGCCTCTTCCTGCTCTGGATTATTAGCCACCACCTGTAAGTTAGTATCACTTACAGTCATACGGACCCCACGGTACTTTTCGTTGGATAGTATGGCTGCACGGCTTAATACGCCACGCATCGCCAAGCGATCAACGAGCACAACTTTGTCGCCATTACGCGGCAATACACGCTCATAATCCGGAAACTTGCCGTCAACAAGCTTAGATGTAAAAATGAACTCACTGGTAAATGCACGGATATGGCTCGCTCCAACAACTAACCGCACCGTTCCATCCTGTTCCGTCATTAAGCGCGCCAACTCCAACACTCCCTTTCGCGGCACGATCAATTGCTGTCCAGCTTGGTCGGGCAAAGCAACTGGCATAAAACTCGTCGCTAACCTGTGGCCATCAGTAGCCACTGTGCGCAATTGGCTGTCTTTAATCTCAAACAACATGCCATTTAAATAATAACGGACATCTTGCTGAGCCATGGCAAAGCCAGTTTGATCAACCAACTGTTTAAGGGCCATTTGTGGCACCTCAAATTCAAACGACTCAGGACTATCCTCTACGTTTGGAAAGTCAGCAGCAGGAAGTGTGGATAACTTAAACTTACTACGCGCCGAACGCACTAACACGTGTTCTTCATTCTGAGAAACTTCGATCATGGCGTGATCAGGTAGTGACTTGCAAATATCCATCAACTTGCGCGCCGGTATAGTCACCCCACCATCTTCACCCACTTGGTCTAAACTCACCCGACCAACCAACTCTACCTCTAGGTCAGTACCCGTAAGGGTAAGTTGATCACCTTCAACAACGACCAGTATGTTGGCCAGTACAGGAAGGGTTTGACGCCTCTCAACAATGCCCGCAACTAACACTAAGGGCTTTAAAAAGGCTTCTCGGCTGATGGTAAATTTCATACTACAATCCTGTTAAAGGTTTGACCCGGTGAGCTATCAAGTTAGATCTTTATAGATCAACCTAGACAGTTAACGAGCGATATAAATTATCATAATCATCGTGAATGTCACGATCGGCTTCACGTAACTCTTTTATTTTTCGGCACGCATGCAATACTGTAGTATGGTCGCGGCCTCCAAAAGCATCACCTATTTCTGGCAAGCTATGATTGGTTAGTTCTTTCGCCAAAGCCATAGCCAACTGCCGTGGACGAGCCACAGACCGTGACCGACGTTTAGACAAAAGATCAGCAATTTTAATTTTATAGTAGCTAGCGACAGTCTTCTGAATATTGTCAATACTAACCTGACGGTCCTGGAGCGCCAACAGGTCTCGCAAAGACTCTTGTATAAAAGGCGTAGTAATTGACTCACCAGTGAAATGCGAATTAGCCACCACACGCTTTAAGGCACCTTCCAGCTCACGTACGTTAGAGCGGATTTTCTTAGCAAGAAAGAAAGCGGCATCTTCTGGCAATGCTATATTACCCTCGTCAGCCTTCTTCAATAGGATCGCCACCCTCGTCTCTAGCTCAGGGGGCTCTACTGCCACAGTTAGGCCCCAACCAAACCGTGACTTCAAACGGTCCTCCAAACCAGCTATTTCTTTGGGGTAACGGTCACAGGTTAATATCATCTGTTGACCACTTTCTAAAAGAGCATTAAAGGTATGAAAGAATTCTTCTTGAGAGCGCTCTTTTCCTGCAAAAAACTGTATGTCATCTATTAACAAAGCATCAACCGAACGATAAAATCGCTTAAATTCGTTGATCGCATTTAGCTGCAAGGCCTTAACCATGTCAGCAACAAACCGCTCTGAGTGCAAATAAACCACTTTCGCATTTGGGTTACGCTCAATTAAAGCCGCTCCAACTGCGTGCATTAAGTGGGTTTTACCTAAACCAACTCCACCATATAAAAACAAAGGATTGTAGGAACTACCAGGATTTTCTGCCACTTGCTTAGCTGCAGCTAACGCCAATTGATTGGACTTACCTTGAACAAAACTGGAAAAAGTAAACGCTCTATTCAAATAGCTCTGGTGACGCACTGAACCCTCTACCTGGACCACCCGCTCAGCCGCTGAGCCTAACGGTAGCTGTGGTTGGATTATTGCACGCTCTTGCCTTAGCGGGGACTGACTAGCCATAGTGCTGGCCAAAGGAGCACTAGGCACGAAAGTAGGTGGGGTGATGATGCGCGACTGATCACCAGTAGCATTGACCCTCGGCGAAGCACTCCCAGAGGGACCTACTATTAATGTCACACCTTGAGTTGCATCTGTGGCGTAATCTGCCACAAGTTCACGTATTCTAGAAAAGTACTTGTCCCTAACCCAGTCCTGCACAAAACGATTAGGCGCTAGCAATTGTATCACCCGGCCTTCTTCGTTAACTTTCAACGGTCGAATCCAAGTATTAAATTGCTGACTTGGCAGTTCGTCTTGAAGACGCGCCAAACACTGTTGCCATACTGCTTGTGACATATATAAAGTAAAGCCAAATTAAACTAAATCACAAGTCAAAAACGGATGTGTTTAGTCGGTTCAATAAAGGCTTTATTTTATCACCAAGTGCCTAAAGTTATCCACAGGCGCTGCCCGATAACATAAGATAAGGCTTAATATTTAGAGCCAGCGAATAAAGTTAATGTTTTTATGTCATTTTGTAAGTTAAACAGCGAATCAGGCTTGCTATTCGATTTTCCCTCTCATATAATTTTGCCCCTAGATTTTCAACGCCAAAACTTTGGCCACTAACTTAATTTTGCGAGACCGATCATGAAAAGAACGTTTCAACCTAGCGTCCTAAAGCGCAAACGCACTCACGGTTTCCGTGCACGTATGTCAACTCCAGGTGGACGCGCCATCATCAATGCACGTCGTGCCAAAGGCCGTAAAGTCCTAAGCGCGTAAACGACTGTCGCACGCTAGCAGATGTCTGACTTCGATTTTTCCCGGCACCAGCGCCTGCTGAACGCTAGTGATTTTCGAAGGGTCTTCGAACAAGCTGATTTTAAAGTTTCAGACCAACACCTGCTGATATTGGCTCGACCAAGTTTAGGCAATCACTCCCGCCTAGGATTAGTGATTGCCAAAAAAGGCATAAAGCTCGCTGTTCATCGAAACCGTGTAAAAAGGGTGATGCGCGACAGTTTCAGAACGCTGTGCACTCAAACTAACGATTTTTCTCCCCCTTTGGACCTGGTCATATTGTCTAGAAAAGGTCTGGGCGAACTCGATAATGCTACACTGCACCGCCTAATTCTCAAACAATGGTCACGATTACGTAAAAAAATGGCTCAAACTGGCTAGATTTTGCACTGTTCCATGACCTGCCCATTGCCAATAGAACCATAAGCCCTATAATCACTGTTGGATTTTAACAGGATTCTTTAACGGCTCCTTCTCAATACAACTAAAGACGATTTGTTTCTATGGACTTTCAACGCATTATTCTAATTGCGGGTGTCGCCATCATTTCTTACTTGATGGTACTGCAGTGGAACCAAGACTACGGTACACAAGCCCTCGCCCCACAACAAGTCACTAGCGTTTCCGCCTACGATACGGAAGCTGTGAGTACAGATTTTGCTGTGGCTGCAGAACCCAGTAACTATATCAGTGATAATGCCGACATAGTGGTAACGCAGACAGAGAACGCCAGTGCAGGTAGCCTTATTGAGGTTAATACTGGTACCTTGCAAGTGGTAATTGATACCCAAGGTGGAGACATTATCCAAGCTTCGCTGTCCAAATACCTTGCGGAAATGGGGCACTCCGATGTGCCATTTACCCTATTAGAACAAAATCAACAACGAACTTACGTTGCTCAAAGCGGACTCATTGGGGTCAACGGCACAGATCTTAAGACACGCCCTATTTTTAAGGCGACGCAATCTACCTACGAGTTACTAGACGGTCAACAAAGTCTAGAAGTAGTTTTAAGCTTAACAGACAAAACCGGTGCTGTGATCAATAAGATCTATACCTTTACCCGGGACAGTCACCTAGTAAACTTAACTTATGCAGTTGATAACCGCAGTAATCAACCTTGGTCTGCAAACTTATTTGGTCAAATTAAGCGCGACCGCTCTGCAGACCCTAGTGCTTCAGGCGGCATGGGTATGTCGGCTTATTTAGGCCCAGCGTTTTCCTTTCCAGACGACAAATATTATCGCTACGACTTTGACGACATGGATGATGCTAACTTAAAGCGCAGCGCCCCAGGCGGCTGGGTTGGCATGCTACAACATTATTTTGTATGTGCGTGGGTACCTAACCCAGAGCAACAACATAATTACAGCACGCGTGTAAGCAAGAATAGCTATATTGCTGGCTTTGTTAGCCCTGCCTTAGAATTACAAGCGGGCCAGTCTGGTTCCACTTCAGCAGACTTTTATACCGGCCCTAAAATCCAAGCAGACCTTGAAGCTATTTCTGAGAACTTAGATCTAGTAGTCGACTATGGTTGGTTGTGGTGGGTTTCTCAACCTTTGTTCTGGTTACTAAACACCATGTTTGGGTTTGTAGGTAACTGGGGTGTGGCCATTTTATTGGTCACCTTATGTGTTAAAGCATTCTTCTTTTACCCGTCCGCTATTTCTTATCGGTCTATGGCTAAGATGCGTGCGCTTGCCCCTGAAATTGCCAAGCTAAAGGAAAAGTTTGGCGACGACCGTGCCAAAATGTCCCAGGGCATGATGGAGCTTTACAAAAGAGAAAAAGCTAACCCATTAAGTGGTTGTTTCCCGATTATCATCCAAATGCCTGTATTTATTGGTTTGTATTGGATGTTGATGGAAACTGTAGAGTTACGTCATGCGCCATTTTTTCTTTGGATCCAAGATCTCTCAGTACAAGATCCCTATTTTGTATTGCCAGTTCTCATGGGTGCCACCATGTTTATTCAGCAGATGCTTAACCCAACGCCTCCAGATCCAATGCAGGCTAAAATAATGAAGATGTTGCCTATCGTATTTACCATCTTCTTCCTTTGGTTCCCTGCTGGTCTTGTTTTGTATTGGGTATGCAACAACGTATTGTCGATTTCACAGCAATATGTCATTACTAAGCGCATAGAAAAATCGATGGCTGCACGTAAAAGTTAACCTAGCGTGCTAAACATGATAAAAAGGTCTCCTAGTGAGGCCTTTTTTGTAATCATTAAACCCCCTTTTGCACCACAGGAGCCGAAGGTTTCAAAGTAAGTCTGCGAAACTCTAACTACCATGCAATCAGATTTAGACACCATCTGCGCTCAAACTACTCCCCCAGGCCGGGGTGGTGTGGGTATTATTCGCCTATCTGGTCCTAGTGCCCTGAGCTACGGCCAACAACTAAGCCGTAATCAAGGCATCGTTCGCCATGCTCACTATGGCGCTTTTTTAGACAACAATGGTGACCAGATTGATGCCGGTATAAGCCTCTATTTTAAAGGGCCCGAGTCTTTCACGGGCGAGGACGTATTCGAATTTCAGGGCCATGGCGGCCAGGTGGTAATGGATGTATTGCAGCGTGAACTGATTCACCTTGGGGCACGTATAGCACGCCCTGGAGAGTTTTCTGAGCGCGCATTTTTAAATGATAAAATGGACCTAGCTCAAGCAGAATCGATTGCTGACCTAATAGACGCTAGCTCAGAACAAGCCGCTAGAAACGCCTTTCGTTCCTTGCAGGGAGTCTTTTCCACGCATATTAATACCCTGGTTGAAAACCTCATTTATCTGCGCCTTTACGTGGAAGCTGCCATTGATTTTCCGGAAGAAGAGATTGATTTTTTAGCCGATGGCAAGGTGGCGGCACTATTAGATAACGCTCAGGCAGAGTTAGATCTCTTATTGCAACAAGCTCACCAAGGCACTCTTTTACAAGAAGGCATGCAAGTGGTGATCGCTGGCGCCCCTAACGCTGGTAAGTCAAGCTTGCTCAATGCACTAGCAGGACAAGACCGTGCTATCGTCACAGATATTGCAGGTACCACAAGAGATCTTTTAAAAGAATCAATCAATATAGATGGCCTACCGTTACATATTGTAGACACCGCAGGTTTGCGTGAAAGCCCAGACAAAGTAGAAAAAATCGGCATTGAACGTGCTGTTGAAGCCATTGGTCAAGCCGACCAGATATTATTGCTACAAGATGCTCACGATTTAGCGTCTCCAAAGGAGCACTGGCTTAGATTAATGGGCCCCCAACCTATGCCCAGCCAACTCACTTTAGTTCGTAATAAAATAGACCTCACTCACGACCTACCTAACCTAACTCAAGTTGATGGTGTAGACTGTATTTACTTAAGTGCAAAAAAGGGTCACGGCTTAGACCTCCTGCGGCGCCAGTTAAAACAAGCAGTTGGCTATCAAGCTACCCTAGAAGGTGGTTTTAGTGCCCGCAGACGTCACTTAGATGCATTAGAGCGATGTCGAACACTATTACAAGAAGGGGCCGTACAACTGGTTTACAGCCAGGCCGGTGAATTATTGGCTGAAGACTTACGCTTAGCCCAAGAATGTTTAAACGAGATTACCGGAAGCTTCACCAGTGATGACTTACTAGGCCGTATTTTTGGATCATTTTGTATCGGGAAATAACCATCTATGTCCAGCGAACACAACATTTTATGTATTGAAGATGAAGCTGATATTCAAGAGATTATCGCTTACAACCTTGAAAGGGCTGGCTATACTGTTACTTTAGCTAACGATGGTATTAAAGGTTTAGAGCTAGCGCAAACAAAACATCCTGATTTAATATTACTTGATATCATGTTGCCCGGCCTAAACGGCATGCAGGTGTGTGAGCGACTAAAAGCAGACCCTAAAACCCAGTTAATACCTATTATTATGTTGTCGGCTCGAAGCGAAGAGGCAGACGTTATTGGCGGTCTTAGCAGGGGCGCTGATGACTATATGACCAAGCCATTTAGCCAAGCTGAATTATTAGCTAGAATCAAAGTGGCCTTACGCCGAAAACCTAACCCAAACATACTTTCCATGGGCTCTTTATTATTGGACCTAGATGCCTACCATTGCAGCCTAAATGGCAAAATGTTGAAACTGACCACCACAGAATTTAAACTGTTGCATACCTTGATGGCACAGCCTGGCAGGGCATTTTCAAGAGAACAGCTCATATTGTCAGCCTTAGGTGAGCAATCTGAAGTAGTCGATCGTAACGTTGATGTGCACATCCGTGGCGTTCGCAAACAGTTGGGAGAGGCCGCATCAGCGATAGAAACTGTACGCGGAGTGGGTTACCGCTGTGACCCCAACTATACTAAAACCCTAGCAAACGAAGCACCCTAGCATGCGCCACTCTCCTATATTTATAAGACTTTACGCCGGTTTTGCAGTTGTTATATTATTTAGTATTTTAATTGTTGGACTAATGGTTCAGCGTCAAATTGAGCAGGCAAGTTTACGGGACATCAGTAACAACTTGTCTAGCCAAGCCTTCATTTTGCAGCAATCATTTCCTAACATAGGTGGCCAAACACAAACACAGATACAGCAGACTGTGGAGCAGATTGGCCGCCGTGTCGACACCCGCATTACCTTACTCACAAAAGAGGGGATAGTGATCGCTGATTCTGAGTTTACCCCTGAACAAATGGATAACCATCGCTATCGGCCAGAAATAATACAGGCCAATAAATCAACAATAGGACAGTCGCAGCGCTATAGTAGAACTTTACAAAAAACCATGTTGTATGTGGCCGTACCAGCCACAGCTAGTAACTCAGATCTGGGTTATATCCGCACTGCTTTGTCTACAGAACGCATTGATAAAGAAATCAACTATTTACGCCGGGTAATCGTCATCGCCGCGAGCCTGACGGGATTAATCGCGCTATTTATAGGGTATTGGTTAGCCATGAGTTTTGCCCGCCCTCTTAGGCAAATGACGCTGATTGCCAATAACTATGCCCACGGTCGTTATCAATTACGCATTCCTAGCCATAGACGGGATGAAATAGGTGACTTAGCTCGTTCGCTCAACCAAATGGCTGATATTTCGGCCCAGCGGTTTGACATCATAAAGACTGAGCGTGACCAACTTTCCACCATCCTTAAAAGTATGAACGAAGGTGTAATCACTGTGACCAGTGAAGGGCTTATTACCCATGTTAATGCTGCTGCATGCCGTATGTTGCGCACCAGTAGTGAGCGTTGTTTAGGCCAATCATTAAAAGACATCGATAGATCTAATAACCTAGACCAAGCTTTTATGCAGTGCCACCAACAACAATCCAGTGTGGAGCAGACCATCCAACTAGATGGGTATACTTTTGCGCGCCACTATCGGTTGCATGTCACCTTGTTAAAACAATCCCATCAAGCAGGTGCCATACTAGTATTGCAAGATATTACTGATGTTCAGCGTATCGATAAAATGCGTGCAGATTTCGTTGCTAACGCGTCCCATGAGTTAAAAACTCCCATTACTGCGATTCGTGGTTTTGCAGAAACCTTAATAGAGAGTGAAACCATAGATGCCACGATTAGGCAGCGCTTTATGCGTAAAATTCATGGCCAATCTATACGCTTGTCAGACCTAGTCTCCGACCTCTTGGCCTTATCTCGATTAGAAAGCAATGACAAAGCATTTAATACCCAAGTAGATCTAACGCAGGTGATACAAAGGGTGTGCGCTAACTTACAGGCTGTAGCCCAAAGCCATAAAGTAGTTTTAGAGTTGGAAATAGAAGGTGGCCAGATGACGTTGCTTGGAGACGACAATGCCTTGGGTCAAATGGCCACTAATTTGATTGATAACGCTATTAAATACACTGCAGAAATGGGCACAGTGACCGTACAAATTAAGGCTCAGTCTGGGCTCGCGGTGCTGACAGTAAAAGACAACGGCTTAGGTATTGACGAGGCGGATCAAGAGCGGATTTTTGAACGCTTCTATCGAGTCAACAAAGCTCGCTCACAATCCCTTGGTGGCACTGGACTTGGCCTTGCCATCGTTAAACATATCGTGCAAAACCATAGGGGTAATTTGCATCTAAAAAGTAAACTTAACCATGGTTCAACCTTTACGGTTGAAATTCCATTGTCTGATCAAAAGTAATTAATTCAAAAAAACTCACAATCTTTATATTACCTTAACAAAGGGTGCCTATAATGCACCCCGATTATAGGCACCCTTATTATTTGTAGAGGCAATTCACATGGCAAATCCCATCCTTAGTTTGTTTGGCCATTCACCGATTAAACCGTTACAAAATCACATGCACACAGTCGTGCAATGTGTGGAACTGTTAACCCCATTCTTCCAAGCTGTGATTAAGGAAGACTGGGAAGCCGTAGAAGCTACTTATAACGCCATTGCAGTGTTTGAAGGCCAGGCTGATGATCAAAAACAAGACATTCGTCTCCACTTGCCGAAAAGTTTGTTTATGCCTATTAATCGCTCAGACCTTATTCAGCTCCTTAGCAAACAAGATAAGATTTGTAACACTGCTAAAGATATTGCCGGTATCATTTTGGGTCGTAAGCAAGTAATCCCTAAAAAAATTGCCACAGATATGACGGCATACGTTAAATCTGCCATCGCTGTAGCCGTAGAGGCTAAGGTAGTGATCGATGAGCTTGACGAACTAATAGGTTCAGGGTTTGGTGGGCGTGAAATTGACCGGATTAACCGGTGTATTACCAAACTAGAAAAAGCAGAAGACAAAAATGATAAGCGTCAAATCACTCTACGTGCAAAATTACACGAAATAGAAACAGATTCGCCACCTCTTGATGCAATGTTTATGTATAAAACCATCGAATCAATTGGCAACCTAGCTGACCATGCACAAAGTGCTGGTGAACAGATCCAAGTTATTATTGCTCGCTAACTCAATAGATAAGTCTGTGCATAAATACCGATAATAAATACCCACAAAGCTTTGAGAAAACCCCATGGAAGTTTTAAACGAATACGGTCAAATTTTGCTCATTTTAGCCATCATATTTGGTGTTTTTATGGCCTGGGGTGTAGGTGCCAATGATGTGGCTAACGCCATGGGTACCTCTGTGGGGTCGGGAGCTATTACATTAAAGCAAGCGATCATCATCGCTATGGTCTTTGAGTTTGCAGGCGCCTATTTAGCAGGTGGTGAAGTGACTGCCACCATTCGCAAAGGTATTATTGATCCCCTTTCGCTACAGGGTACTCCAGAATACTTAGTGTACGGCATGCTTTCAGCACTTCTTGCTGCAGGCACTTGGTTATTAATCGCAACTATCCTAGGTTGGCCAGTATCGACCACGCATTCTATCGTGGGTGCCATCGTCGGTTTTGCTGCTGTTGCCATCTCTGTAGATGCCGTGAATTGGAGCAAAGTTAGCACTATCGCGGCCAGTTGGATTGTTTCACCCGTGTTGGCAAGCACCATATCCTACATGCTATTCAGGAGTGTTCAGCGGTTGATATTAGACACTGAAACGCCATTTGAAAACGCCAAACGATATGTACCTATGTATATGTTTATGGTGGGCTTTATGATCACTATGGTGACCTTAATTAAAGGCCTAAAACATGTATTTAAGGACATTGGTTTTAGTCTAAATTACTTCGAAATGTCGCTGGTTGCAGCTGCAGTGGGCCTTTTGGTTACAGTGATCGGCAGCATGATGTTAACCCGTGTAAAGCGTAACAAAGCCATTGAATCAGAAGACCGCTTTGCCAACGTAGAAAAAGTATTTGCTGTGTTAATGATTTTTACTGCTTGCGCGATGGCTTTTGCTCACGGTTCAAACGATGTAGCAAACGCTGTAGGCCCGATGGCAGCCGCTATCGCCACTATCAAATCTGGTGCTGTAACTGCCAAATCTAGTATGCCTGCATGGATACTTTTAGTCGGTGGTGTAGGCATCGTTGTTGGCCTTGTTACCTATGGCTATAAAGTAATGGCGACTATAGGCACCAAGATCACAGAGTTAACTCCTAGCCGTGGCTTCGCAGCCACACTAGGCGCCTCTGCAACAGTGGTACTTGCCTCTGGCATTGGCTTACCTATCTCCACCACACACACCCTTGTAGGTGCGGTATTAGGTGTGGGTTTAGCACGCGGTTTAGCTGCGATTAACTTACGTATAGTGGCAACTATATTCACTTCATGGGTAATTACCCTTCCAGCTGGCGCAATATTATCGATTACCTTTTTCTACATATTTAAAGCCATTTTTTCTTAATTCTCTAGCCTTTAGCAATAAAGGCCTCAAGGTATCGCAGTACTTTGGGCTTTTGTTACTAGTTTGTAAATGGGCTCTGCTTTTATCTGTTTTATCGACCTGTCGATTGACATTATTTTTGCGTACCACCTAGTGCTATGTGCCAAGACAACCAAATTGATGGCTCAAAAAAGCAACGGGTACATGTGTGGCTGGTATATTAGACAAGTCATAAAAAACGGCAATGCAAAAAATCAGATCAAATTAAGTGTATAGCTGCCTAGCAGAACCTATTGAAAAATCATCGGCTAATTTTTACAGATTTTTGAATTACCAATAAACTAAACTTACAGCCATAGAAATTAAACAGCCTGAATTGGCCTGCGGCGTTGAGACAGATAGGATTGTGAGGTACTATACGCGAGATTGGCCCATCGTATCTGGCGGTCGTTACTGCGTCCAAAATGGCAACTCACCAGCATTTTTCTGCAAAGCCAGGGACTGAAAATCCAGTCATGTGGGGGCTTTTCAAGTTGCTTACGAGTAAAAAAATATGCGTTATAAAATAAACCTTTCTATTGTTCTAGCACTATTTTGGTTGCTTAACTCTGGACACTATACCTATCTGATTCTTGCCTTGGGTGCCGTTTCTATCGCCATCGTTGTATTTATTACCCATCGTATGGACGTAGTAGACCATGAGTCGCAATCTATTAACTTGTCACTAACAGCTCCAAAATTTGGGATCTGGCTGGCGAAAGAAATTGTAGTTGCTAATCTTACAGTCATTAAACACATCTGGCTTGGGAACAAATCAATTTCCCCTACCGTAATAACAGTTAAGGCTAGCCAGAAAACTGACGTTGGAAAAGTGATCTACGCAAATTCAATTACATTAACACCAGGCACTGTGGCGCTAGGGCTGGTGGGTAATGAAATAATGGTACATGCCTTAATCAGGGAAAATATTGAAGCACTTGAATCTGGTGACATGGATCGGCGGGTTAGTCAGTTGGAGAACTCATGATTATAGCAGCAACTCTGGCCGTTCTTGTGGTCATGATATTAGCAATTATTCGCGCAGTAGTGGGTCCTAGCCTGTATGACCGAATTCTGGCAGTGAACATGTTTGGCACTAAAACAGTGTTGCTTATTGCCCTCTTGGGTTTTGTCATGGGCCGGCCAGAATTTTTAGATATTGCCATGGTCTATGCACTGATTAACTTTGTCAGTGTGATCGGAGTATTGCGTTTGTCTGACGCATTTAATGCTAAGCATAACGGCCCTGTAGCCGAGCCAGCAAAGAGGGATTCATAATGGATACTGTGCTGACATTGTTGAGTTCTTTTTGTCTCCTGTTTGGTAGTTTCCTCTGTCTTTCAGGTGGAGTGGGAATATTGCGCTTTCCAGACTTTTATACTCGTATGCATGCCGTAGGTGTTACTGACACGCTAGCTGCAGCAATGATACTTATTGGGTTAATGCTGCAAAACCCTGACCTGCTAGTTATTATAAAGCTTATGATGATTCTATTGATGACGTTGTTTATAAGCCCAGCAGCCAGTCATGCATTAGGTCAGGCTGCAGTTCTCAATAAATTACAGCCACTGATAAATATGAATATAAACCCTTTAGAAGAAGACACTAGCGCAGGAGATAAATCATCGAAATCTTAGTCGATATTGTCTTACTAACACTTTTGGTTGTTATTGCCATTGCCATTAGTAGAATTAAAGATATGTTTGCCGTGGTCATGCTAGCCGGTATTTATGGCCTTGTTTGTGCTAGTTTTTTTGTGGCAATGGACGCCGTTGACGTGGCATTTACGGAAGCGTCTATAGGTGCAGGTATATCGACACTACTTATGCTGACAACTGTAGCAATGACCGGGCGCACAGATCATGAGGCCACCCATAAGCCACTGATGGCATTTGTGGCGGTTATCGTTACTGGAGGGTTACTCATATATGGGACCTTTGACATGCCCTATTTTGGTTCTGCAGATGCCCCTGTCCACCAGCACGTTGGACCTCACTATATTTATGATTCAATTCAAGAAATTGGTGTGCCTAACATGGTGACATCGGTACTTGCCAGTTATCGAGGGTTTGATACCTTTGGTGAAGTTACAGTTATATTTACTGCTGGAATTGGCGTTTTAGCATTACTATCAGTAGCACGACGCCCAGAAGATGATGCGGTAATGGAAGCTATTAATGACTCGATGCATGAAAAGCATTTGATTTTACGCATCGTGATAAAAACCATGATCCCCTTTATCGT
The DNA here is from genome assembly GCA_913052465.1 of uncultured Oceanospirillaceae bacterium. GTDB lineage: Bacteria > Pseudomonadota > Gammaproteobacteria > Pseudomonadales > Balneatricaceae > Njordibacter. Next base: position 3,563 of record CAJXEN010000004.1, on the reverse strand, counting down.
ACTATACGCGTTCTATGTCCAATTCCATGGTGACTATGGTCCAGGTGGTGGCTTTCAGGCCGGTGTGATATTTGCTGCAGGTATTATTCTGTATGCCATGTTATTTGGCCTCGGCGCCGCCCGACGAGTTATCACTCAGCCTGTAGTGCAAATGCTATCTGCTCTTGGAGTTCTGGTTTATGGAAGCGTTGGTCTAGTATCGATGTTAAATGGTGGTAGTTTCCTAGATTATAACGTACTAGCTGCCGACCCCATTGCTGGGCAACATTTAGGTATTCTTTTAATCGAATTGGGCGTAGGTTTGACCGTAGCTTCAGTGATGATCATTATTTTTTACAGCTTTGTAGGTCGCAGTCAATTTCAAAAGGCTAATAAAGGTGAATTGTTATGACCATGATACTGGGCCTTTATAACTACTGGATTGTTATCGTTTTGATGATGATCGGTTTTTATATCATTATTGCTCATGGCCATCTTATTAAAAAAATTGTCGGGCTTAATATTTTTCAGATCTCCGTGTTTATTTTTTATATTAGCCTTGGAAAAGTAGATGGTGGTACTGCGCCAATATGGCAAGAGGGCATCATACTATATTCAAATCCCCTACCTCACGTGCTTATTCTCACAGCCATTGTTGTGGGTATAGCAACCACTGCATTGGGCCTTGCCCTAACCGTTAGGATTAAGGAAGCCTATGGCAGTGTTAACGAGGATGAAATTCAGGCCATGGATAATCAGGTAATGGCCAGTCAAGAAAAGGAACCTCAGCAGTGTTAGCGCACCTCCCTATATTGCAAGTTATTGTGCCACTTATGGCAGCGCCGGCATGCTTGATCCTAAGCAGGCCAAAATTAGTTTGGTTGTTCACTTTATTAGTGAGCACAATCACTTTTTTTATTAGCATTTTTCTGCTTCAGCAGGTCATGTCAACGGGCACTGTTAGCTATGAATTAGGTGGCTGGAGCCCACCTTGGGGTATTGAGTACCGTATAGATAAGCTCAACGCCTTTATTGCCTTAATCATCTCTGGCGTGAGCACTGTGGTTTTACTGGCTGCCCAAACCAGCATTGAAAAAGAGATTCCTGAAAATAAACAAACTCTTTTTTACATCCTCTACCTACTTTCATTAACAGGCATGTTGGGTATAGTTACCACTGGGGATGCATTCAACGTTTTCGTTTTTCTAGAGATATCCTCCCTGTCAGCATATTCCTTAATTGCACTTGGCAAAGACCGACGAGCGCTTTGGGCATCCTTTCAATACCTCATTATGGGTACTATCGGTGCTACGTTTATCTTGATTGGGATAGGGCTAATGTACCAAATGACAGGTACACTTAATATGGTCGATCTTGCAGCGCGACTACCTGAAGTTGCAGAAACACGGACAGTCACTACCGCTTATGTGTTTTTTATTATTGGGGTTTGTTTAAAACTAGCTTTGTTCCCACTGCATTTTTGGCTACCTAACGCCTACACTTATGCACCGTCAATAGTAACCACGTTTTTTGCTGCAACCTCTACTAAAGTAGCAGCTTACTTACTGATTCGTTTTACCTTTTCTATTTTTGGCGTGTCATTTTCTTTTACCACTTTACCTATGGAAACCTTATTTTTGGCCCTGGGTTTATTGGGCATATTCGTAGCCTCCACGGTGGCTATTTATCAGCAAAATGTTAAACATGTATTTGCTTATTCTAGTGTAGCTCAGATCGGTTATATGATTGTTGGTTTCAGTATGTCTACCCATGCTGGGCTCAGTGCCATGCTCTTACACATGTTTAATCATGCACTGATGAAAGGAGCATTATTTTTAGCCTTGGGTGCAGTGATGTACCGTATTGGCAGCACTAGGATAGATGACTTTCGTGGTTTAGGGCGACAAATGCCATTAACCATGGCTGCCATTGTCATAGGTGGGTTAAGCCTTATTGGCGTGCCTCTAACGGTTGGGTTTGTCAGCAAATGGTATCTGGTTACAGCAGCGATTGACAAGGGTTGGTGGCCGGTGGCTGGCCTAGTTTTATTAGGTTCTTTATTGGCAGTAGTTTATGTTTGGCGTATTGTTGAAACAGCCTATTTTAAGACCCCAATAACTGGCAAGGACCCTGTTAAAGAAGCACCCATGGCCTTCCTTTTACCTGTGTGGATGTTAGTGTTAGCGAATGTATACTTTGGCATTGATACACGTATGACTGTAGAAGTTGCCACGGGTGCGGCGCAAAGCTTGTTTGGAGTGGCCCCATGACCAACTCTTTAGAAATGTTGCTGCAGCTGTGTATTATATTACCCATCTTCGCCACACTTGGCATCATTGCCTTTAGGAACCATCAAAACTTAAGAGAGGCTGTTAGCCTTGCTACCAGCCTATGTGTCTTTTATGCAGTGGTTACTATTTATCTAGGTTTAGATGCTGGTGAAACCACCACTGTTCATTGGCTACAGATTTTACCTGGACTGAGTTTGAGTTTTTCTGTAGAACCATTGGGGATGATATTCTCATTGATTGCTAGCTTTCTCTGGTTTGTGACTATTATCTATTCCATTGGTTATATGCGTGGCCATAATGAGGACCATCAAACGCGGTTTTTCTGTTGTTTTGCCATTGCCATAGGCAGTGTCATGGGGGTTGCCTTTGCAGATAACTTGTTTACTTTGTTTATCTTTTATGAGGTGCTCACACTCTCCACCTATCCGCTTGTGACTCACTCTGGCACGGAGGATGCAAAAAAGGGTGGGCGAACTTACCTTGGTATTTTACTTGGCACCTCTGTAGCATTTTTTCTGTTTGCAATTGTTGGTACATGGGAGCTTTCTGGTACGCTAGATTTCACCCCTGGCGGTGTATTTCCAGTAGACACAAATACCACTTTGCTAGGTATAATTTTAGTACTGTTTGTTTTTGGCATTGGTAAAGCTGCCATTATGCCCTTCCATCGATGGCTACCTGCTGCGATGGTTGCACCAACACCTGTCAGTGCACTACTGCATGCGGTGGCTGTAGTTAAGGCTGGTGTTTTCACCGTAATGAAAGTTGGTGTGTTTATTTTTGGCCTCGATCTATTAGTCGTTTTACCAACTACCCAGTTTTTACTATATCTAGGTGGCGCTTCAGTATTGCTTGCCTCGTTCGTTGCTATGCGACAGGATAATTTAAAAGCAAGGCTTGCTTACTCAACAGTTAGCCAACTGGGCTATATTACTATTGGTGTGCTCCTAGCAACATCATCAGGCGTTATAGCGAGTTCGATGAATATAGCCATGCATGCTTTTGGAAAAATTACTTTATTCTTCTGTGCTGGTGCAATTTTGGTTGCTGCACATAAAAGTAATATAAGCGAAATGCGAGGCTTGGGCAGGCAAATGCCTTTTACTATGGTGGCGTTCTTTATTGGTAGTCTTAGCATTATTGGTTTACCGCCCACAGGTGGAACATGGAGCAAGTGGTACTTGTTAATGGCGACATTAGAAACTGAACAATTAGTTATTATGGTCATTTTAATGATTAGTTCACTACTCAACATTGCCTATTTGATGCCAATACCTTTTCACGCTTTTTTCT
>CAJXEN010000003.1 GCA_913052465.1 uncultured Oceanospirillaceae bacterium | reverse complement strand
TTATACAGTCAAGGCTTCCTGCGTTTTGGGTTTTTCTACATAGGGATTAGGGAATTAAACTGAATGATAGCGATTATACGCGCACCTATTACATCCTGAAGTTCTGTTATAAACCCTGCGCTTTAGCGTCATCCCAACCTGCATCCATACGTTCTAAGCTGACATTTTCTATCTGCTCACCAGCCTCTAAAAGTTGCGCTTCTAAGTAGCGAAAACGGCGTTCAAATTTGGCATTAGCAGCCCGCATCACCTGTTCTGGGTCTTGCTTTAAATGGCGGGCCATATTGACACAGGCAAACATTAAATCACCCAGTTCTTCTATGGTGTGATCCTTATCACCACTGGCAAAAGCCTGCTGCACTTCTTCCAGCTCTTCTGTCATATTAGCCAGCACAGGCGTTATATCTGGCCAATCAAAACCCACATTAGCTGCGCGCTTTTGCAACTTTGCACTGCGCTGCATAGCAGGCAAGGCATTAGGCACATCATCTAATACAGAATACTGTTGCTTCGCGTTCCGCTCGCCCTGCTTAATGCTTTCCCAGCGTTCCAGCACTTGTTCGGCGTCTATACCTGTTTCACTTTCACTCTTTTCATGAGCTTGGAGGGCAAAGACGTGGGGGTGGCGGCGAATTAATTTATCTGCCATCGTTTGGGCTACATCGGCAAATTCGAAACTACCTTCTTCTCGGGCAAGCTGGCAGTAAAACACCACCTGGAACAACAAATCGCCCAACTCGTCTCGTAACTGCATGCGGTCATCAGATTCTATAGCGTCGGCAACTTCATAGGCTTCTTCTAAGGTATGGGGCAGAATGCTGCGAAAGTCCTGCTTTAAGTCCCACGGACAGCCGCCGTCTGGGTTACGCAACTGGGCCATGATATCCAATAAATGCTGCATGGATTCACTGGTGCCATTCACTTGATCAACCATTCTTTTGTCGCCTCACATCCAACACGTTAGGTAGTTGGCTTATTTTGTCTAAAATACGCCCAAGCAACGCTAAGCGGGGAATATCGATCGTCATAGCGATGGTGGCAGAGTGGGTCTTTCTGTCAACGTTGGTACTAATGTTGCCTAAGTTAACGTTTTCATTGCCCAAAACAGTAATGACTTCACTCAACAAGCCAGCTCGATCTACCGCCTCTATAAAGATTTCTACAGGGTAGGTATTTTCACTGTTACCAGACCAGTTCACTTCAATAATACGCTGGCGATCACGTTCCGCCATATTCATAATATTAAGGCAGTCTTGTCGATGCACAGACACACCCCGACTAAGGGTAATAAAACCATTAATAGGGTCACCTGGCACCGGCTTACAACAACTGGCAATAGTAGTCAGTAGGTTACCTACTCCCGCTATCTGAACATCATTACCAGTACCTGAGGCAGGTCTAGCTTTACCATTTAACAAACTAAGATCTAGTTGTTTCTTAGTTTTAAGGTTAGGTTCTACTTGCAGGTGAGCTGCGTTAATAACCTGGGCTAAACGCACATCGCCAGCACCTAAAGCGGCATACATGTCATCCACATGCTTAAAGTTAATCGCCGTGGCGATTTGATTGTAGTCTACCCCTGTAATAGCCATGCGGCGCATTTCACGCTCGACTAGCTGACGCCCAGCTGCAGCATTTTTATCTTTGTCGAGTTGTTTGAAATAGTGACCAATTTTGGCCCTTGTGCGTCCAGCCTGAACATAGCCTAAGTTTGGGTTCATCCAATCTCGACTCGGCGCACCTCCTTTGGAGGTCATAATAGAGACTTGATCTCCAGTTTTCAAACTATAAGTAAGGGGCACTATACGGCCATGAATCTTTGCCCCACGACAGGTATTACCTACTTCTGTATGCACTCGGTAAGCAAAATCAATCGGTGTGGCACCGCTAGGCAGATCCACAACATGGCCTTCAGGAGTAAATACGTAAATACGATCCTGTTCCACATCACTTTTCACTTGATTGACAAATTCGGCGCCATCACCTACCTCATCATGCCACTCCAATACCTGGCGTAACCATGCCAGTTTTTCGTCGTATGAGTTGCCAGTACTATTAACGTCCGTACCTTTGTATAACCAGTGGGCACATACACCTAGCTCTGCTTCATCGTGCATAGCAAAGGTACGAATCTGAATCTCTACAACTTTACCGTCTGGACCGATTACCGCCGTATGTAAGGAGCGATAGCCGTTTTCCTTAGGGGTAGCAATATAGTCATCGAATTCTTGAGGAATATTACGCCACAAGCCATGAACAATGCCCAAGGCGGTATAACAGTCAGTGAGTTCTGGCACCAATATTCTGACAGCGCGCACGTCGTAGACTTGAGAAAACTCAATATTTTTACGTTGCATTTTGCGCCAGATGCTATAAATATGCTTAGCTCTACCAGTAATATCTGGCTCAATGTCTGCCTCTGTGAGTTGTTCCGTTAGGTCAGCTAAAACACGTTCTATGTAGTCTTGCCTATCCATGCGTCGCTCATCTAAAAACGACGCGATTTCTTTATAGGCATTAGGTTGTAGGTAACGAAAGGATAGGTCTTCTAGTTCCCACTTTACCGCACCAATGCCTAAGCGATGGGCCAAGGGGGCATATACATCAAATACTTCACGGGAAACTAAATAGCGCTTTTTACGGTCTACATTTTTTACTGCTCGAATGGCACAGGTCCGTTCAGCCAGTTTAATCAGTGCAACACGCACGTCATCTACTAAAGACACCAGCATTTTACGAACGTTGGTTAGCTGGCTGTCAGATTGGCCTAAAATACTATCTCGTGTAGGGCTTTGTAAGCTGGTAATAGCGGCCATTTGTAATACCCCATCGATCAGCTGGGCTACCACAGGACCAAATTTTTCCTTAACGTTGTTAAGGGTTAGCTTATCTTCGCGCACAGATCGGTACAATACTGCCGCTACCAAAGTCTCTTCGTTCACCTGCAGGGTGGTTAAAATTTCGGCCATTTCAAGCCCGGTGCGAAAACAGTCCACTTCTTCTGTGGCCCAAATGTCTTCACTTTTACTAGCGTGATCGCGGACTTCTTGGGCTAACTCACAGGCCCTTTGCAAAAGGGTAGTATCCGCCAACTCAACTTGAGTTTGCAGCCCAGCCATCCAGGCCTGAATATCAACGTTCCCATCGGCATGGGTCGGGTGTAGTGCGCGTACCTGTACCATGGTTAAATTCCGTCTACATGGCGTACTAAAAAGCACGCTCATTGGTGTATTTAATCTATCATTACTTGAACATCATGTTCGAACAAGTAAGGCCATCACTTCTAAGTGAGGTGTTTGGGGGAACATGTCAATACAGCCCACTTTAGCTACACTTAATCCCAAAGACTCAAATTCTTTTAAATCTCGTGCCATTGATGCAGGGTTACAAGACACATACACCACTCGCTCTAAAGGCTGACCTTTAAGTAACTGGGCAATACCTTTAGCCCCAGCACGGGGAGGATCTAGCAAGGCTTTATTAAAGGACTTTTTTTGCCACAATTTACGCGCGCTAGCATCAAACAAGTCTGCATGTTCAAAGTCTAACAGAGCAAAGCCATTATTCCGGGCATTGTTACGACCTTGCTTCACCATGGAGTAGTCACCTTCCAGAGCTAACACAGTAACAAGCTGGTCAGCCATAGCGGCAATTGGTAGAGCAAAATTACCCACACCACTGAATAAATCTAATACTTGATCTCCAGCTTGCGGTGCCAGCCACTCTAAAGCTTGGGCTACCATACCTTGGTTAACCTGCGCATTAACCTGCACAAAATCGTGCACAGAAAAATCTAGCACAATAGGTTTTTCTATTGCTGTCACTGACAAGCTATAGCTTAGCGCTTCTATAGTGCCACTGAGCCATGAGTCATCATGGTCTGTTTGCTGGCACACCAAGCTAATAGCGTGTTGCAAACCGAAATCAGCTAATAGCTGCTGATCTTCTGGCGTCAACGTGTCTGACACTTTTAAGATAACACAGGCCCCTGCATCAGCTTGCAATAATTCCACGTGGGTCACCCACTGGGTGTGATCCATAGCTACCAATATGTCGTGCAAAGGCACTAACAAATCAGATAAAGCAGGTTCCAGCACCAGACATGCACTAATAGGTACAATATGTTTATGACCACTTTGGCGAAAGCCCAGCAATAAGGTTTTGCTATCGGCAAAATAACGTGTTGCCAGCTGCGCGCGCCGTCGGTAACCCAGGCTTTGGCCAGTAATAGGAGGCACCCATTGTTTGGGTTCAATATTAGCTAAACGACGTAATTGCTCAGTTATAGCTGCTTGCTTAAAACTTATTTGAGCCACGGGGTCTAAGTGCTGCAACTGACAACCACCACAGGTTTCATAAACTGGACAAACAGGTGTAATGCGGTGCTCACTAGCCTTTTCAATATCTAACAGCCGCGCTTCTGCATGGGTTTTATGATCACTAAACACTTCTGCCTTTACGGACTCACCCTGTAATCCACCCTCGACAAAAATAGTTTTGCCTTGCCAGCGACCAACACCACGGCCATCATGACTTAGATTTTCAAGCTCTAAGTCGATGTGCTTGCCCACAGGCAAAGTAACCACTTCAATACCTACTTGGGCTTGAGCACGCTTTTGCTTAGCAGAGGCTGCAGGGTTTTTAAGTTTAAGTTTGCGCTGTAAGGGTGATAAACGAGCCATGATTAACGAAATACTCCAGTGGATAGGTAGCGATCTCCACGATCGCAAATAATACAAACAATAACAGCATTTTCTACCTGCTTAGACAGACGCAATGCTCCAGCCACAGAACCACCAGATGACACCCCAGCAAAAATACCTTCCTCTGTAGCTAAGGCCTTCATGGTTGCTTCTGCTTCTGACTGGTCCATATTAATTATGGCATCTACTTTTGCCGCATCAAAAATACTTGGCAAGTAGGCTTCCGGCCAGCGCCGAATGCCTGGAATAGATGAATCTGCTTTAGGCTGCAAACCATGAATTTGTATATCTGGGTTTTGTTCTTTTAAATACTTAGATAGCCCCATGATGGTGCCAGTGGTACCCATTGAGCTAACCATATGAGTAATTTTACCATGAGTTTGCTGCCAAATTTCTGGACCAGTAGTACGGTAATGGGCCAGTGGATTATCACTATTAGCAAATTGATCCAGCACACTACCTTCGCAACGAGCCTGCATAGCTAGAGCCAAATCTCGAGCTCCTTCCATACCTTGCTCTGGCGTTACCTCTATCAGTTCAGCACCATATGCAGCCATCGAAGCCTTCCGTTCTGAGCTCATGTTATTGGGCATGATGAGCTTTAGCCGGTAGCCTTTTATGGCTGCAGCCATAGCTAAGGCGATACCTGTATTACCACTGGTGGCTTCGATGAGCACATCACCTGGCTGAATATCACCACGCTTTTCTGCTTCTGTAATCATACTCATGGCCGGACGATCTTTCACCGAACCTGCAGGGTTATTACCCTCTAGCTTAGCCAGAATAATGTTGCTGGTGTTACCCGGTAATCGCTGCAAGCGGACTAAGGGCGTATTACCTATGTAGTCTTCTATAGTGGGGTACTTATACATACTGACCTCTAGATAACGCACGTCACGTCACTTAGCTTAACTTAACTTAAAATTGCCTATCCTACGCTACTCTGACCGACTCTGAACCACTCTAAATTAGCTGAGTACTACAAAAGCGATGGCTTGGTCTAATTCGTCAGCGATACTAATATGGGCCTTTTGACTACCCAAAACAGCTTGACGTTGTGCGGCTGCGCCACTAAAAATAAGCACAGGCGCTCCCATTTCATCATGCTCTATATGCATTTGCTGCCAAGAAATACCACGTCCAATACCTGTCCCTAGCGCTTTGGCTGCAGCCTCTTTAGCGGCAAAACGTTTGGCTAAAAAAGCACTGGGCTGGCTGGCAACATCAAACTGGGCCATTTCCAGCTCTGTAAGTATGCGCTGAGCAAACTTACGCCCTGTGCGCTCTAACGCCGCTTCAATACGAGCGGTTGATACGATATCTGTGCCAATTGCTTTAACCATATTGCCTCTTTGTGCTTTTTAAAACTCATTAAACACGACTAGGTCGGTGGGGTTCACGAGCAGCCAACATCAAAGCTTTCATATTTTTTACTGCCTGAGTTAGGCCGACAAATAAGGCGTCTGCTATTAAAGAGTGGCCAATATTAAGTTCGTTAAATTCAGGGATAGCCGCAATAGCTTCTACATTTTGCAAGTTAAGCCCGTGACCCGCGTTAACAATAAGGCCAATACTTACCGCATAGGCAGCACCTTGGGCGATACGTATCAGTTCGGCATGCTGCTGGTCATAGCTGGTAGCATCAGCATAAGCACCGGTGTGCAACTCTATAAGCTCTGCCCCAGTGCGTTTGGCAGCATCTATCTGCTGCTTATCTGCATCTATAAATAAAGACACCTGGATGCCTACAGCTTGCATACGCAGACATGCTGCCTTTATTTTTGCTTCTTGAGACACCACATCTAGACCACCTTCAGTGGTCAGCTCTTGACGCTTTTCTGGTACCAAACACACATAAGTTGGGGCGATTTCAACAGCTAAATCAATCATGCTATCAGTGACCGCCATCTCAAAGTTCATTCGTGTTTGTAACACTTGGGCCAAAACGCGCACATCACGCTCTTGAATGTGGCGCGCGTCTTCACGAAGATGAACAGTAATACCGTCTGCTCCAGCTTGCTCTGCATCTAAAGCAGCTTTGACAGGGTCAGGATAACGCGTACCCCGAGCTTGGCGCAAAGTTGCCACATGATCTATATTTACACCTAATAAAATTCGATTTGGATCAACCATTTGTTGTCTTGTCCTAATTGTCGCTAGTCTTTACGTGAGTTAACTATTGTTAGCTATTTCTTAACGATAGTGTGGAATAAATTACGGCTTTGTAATGGTTTACCACCCAATAGTAGGTCTAAGTTAGCTCTTGCCATGTACTTAGCCACTTTAAGGCACTCCTTATCCGTGTAGTGTCCTGCTGCCAACTGCAACAGTACTTTACCATTAATTGCAGGGGAGCAGCTTACCTCGCCAAAATCACCGTGCTGAGTTTCATTTAAACAAACCCCTTGCAGTGGACTTAATTGGTAACTTGCTTCAGGCACTACAGCACGGCCTGTTATGAAGTCTTTATCAATCACCACATGATACCCCAGTTCGTCCATTAGATGGACCTCAAACGGGCGCAAACATTGCTCTAAAGCCACATTGGCTGCTAACTGATTAAGTAAGGCTTGGTAGTAGGCAAATAAGTTGGGGTGGGGGTCGTCTGAGGCCAGCAACTTGAGTAATAACTCATTAATATAAAACCCACTATAAAGGCTGTTACCCACTATTGGTAATGGCGCACCTACCCCATCAAATTGGACGCTGGTACGCAATTCACCACTACCTGTAAAACTTACCATGAGCGGCGTAAATGGTTGAACCAAGGCCCGTTTAGCAGGTTGTTTTCCCTGCGACTTTCTCGCTCCGTGGACAATAACCGCCACTCGACCTTGGTTTAGCGTAAATAAATCTGCAATTACACTACTTTCTCGCCATGGACGGCTGTGTAATACATAGGCGGGCTGTAGCTGCGTCAACCTAGTTCACCTCAATTGATTAGGGCCCAGCTTAGTCAAGACCATCATAGCCTAAGCTTTGTAACGCACGCTCATCATCGGACCAGCCACTTTTCACTTTCACCCACAGCTTGAGCATTACCTTACACCCAAACATGCGCTCCATATCAACTCGCGCATCACGTCCAATCTGTTTAATTCGGTCACCTTTGTCACCAATAAGGATACGTTTTTGGCCTTTGCGTTCGACCAAAATTAAAGCACCTATGTGCAAAATCGGACCATCCTGGGCAAACTCTTCTATTTCTACCGTCATTTGGTAAGGCAGCTCATCACCAAGTTGGCGCATGATTTTTTCACGAATCAACTCTGCAGTAATAAACCGAGCACTTCTATCAGTCACTTGGTCTTCTGGGAAAAAATGGCGTCCGTTTGGCAGCTGATCAAGCACACACTGCTCTAATTGTTCGACAGAAGCACCCGTGTGGGCCGCAATAGGCACTAGTACAGCATTAGGTAAGCGCTGCTGAACCTCTTGCAAGTAGGGTAATAATGATTGTTTATCATCAAGTATATCAATTTTATTAATGGCCAAAATTACTGGACAATTAGCGGCCTTAACTTTTTCGCACACATGTTCATCAGCATCATTCCAACGCGTACGATCCACCATAAAAATCACCAGGTCTACATGCTTTAAGGCGCTAGAAGCCGCTTTATTCATGTAACGATTAATGGCCTTATCTGCTTGATCCATGTGCAGCCCTGGTGTATCCACATAAACAACCTGCACGTCACCTTCAGTTTTAATGCCCAAAATCTGATGACGAGTAGTTTGCGGCTTACGAGAGGTAATGCTAATTTTCTGGCCCAAAATACGGTTGAGCAAAGTAGACTTACCTACGTTAGGTCGGCCCACAATTGCAACATAACCACATTTGGTAGTGCTTTCATTTTCGGCTGCTAGCCAAGTATCTAAATCTGTCATGGTATATTTCTGCTATAAAGACTCTTGACCAAGTTGCTGTAATGCTAACGTGGCCGATTTCTGTTCTGCAATGCGGCGGCTAGAAGCCTCCGCTTTGGTGGGTTTATCTAATAAGCTACTGTGGCATTCTATAATAAACATTTGTTCGTGGTCCTGTCCTTTTATATCGATCAACTGGTAAACAGGCAAGTCTGACTTTTTCGCTTGCAAGTATTCTTGCAAGCGCGTTTTGGGATCTTTTTGGGTATCGGATAGGCTCAAATTTTCTAACCGAGAGGTAAACCAATCCAAAATCCGCGCCTGGCAAACATCCATTCCTGCATCTTTATAAATAGCACCAATAATGGCTTCAGTCACGTCAGCAAGAATCGACTCACGCCGCTGGCCACCACTTTTTAGTTCACCAACGCCTAGCTTCAAACAAGGGCCAATGTGCATTTCTTTAGCGACTTGAGCCAGCGTTACACCTTTTACTAAACCTGCGCGCAAGCGACTTAACTGACCCTCACGGGCTTTTGGAAACTTGTCAAACAATGCATTAGCGATAACAAAATTAACAATGGAATCACCTAAAAACTCTAACCGTTCATTATTGCGGTGGCCGCATGAACGGTGAGTAAGCGCTAACTCCAGCAATGTAGGATCAGCAAAGGAATAACCAATTGCCGAACACAAGGTGTCTATTTTTTGTTGGTGGGCCGTTGCGGCAGGCGCTTTCATACTAGTCTATGCTACCTGCAGTGCTGAAATTGGGCAAGCTAAAGAAACTGTCCCAATGCAGCCACACTGCAACGGCCTTACCGGTAATATTTTCTTCTGGCACAAACCCCCAGTAACGGCTGTCATTACTGCCGTCTCTGTTGTCTCCCATAGTAAAGTACTTACCCGGTGGCACAGTGATCACACCATTTTTACCAGGGTTTTTATTACGCAGTATAAGGTGTTCAACGTCGCCTATTCGTTCTTTATAAATTTCTGTTGTTGGCGACTGATCACCTATATAGGTCTGAGCCATCTGTTCACCGTTAATATAAATAACCTTATCACGCAGCTCTAAAGTATCACCAGGCACCGCAACCACCCGCTTAATAAACTTAATCGCCGTATCCACTGGATACTTAAACACCATTACATCACCCACTTTTGGGTCATTAAAGTTAAAAATCTTAGTCCCTAACACGGGTAAACGTATACCGTATTCAAACTTATTGACGACGATAAAGTCACCCACTGTAAGGGTGGGCAACATGGAACCTGAAGGAATTTGGTATGGCTCCATAAAAAAAGAGCGCAGGACCAACACAAAGGCCAGCACGGGAAAAAACGACCGGCTGTATTCAGCGAACATTGGTTCACGCATGACTTTATTTTGGTCTGCTTGAGGTAATTCACCACCGGCGCTGGCCGTCGCCAGCTCCAATGCTACAACGCGAGCGGGTTTCCACAACCACACATCTAAGGCATAGCCAACGCCAAACACTGCCACTAGAACCGTAAGTAGCAATTCAAAATCAAAATCCATCATATCTATTTAACCTTTTGTATGTAGCAGCTATTGTGTTAACTATTGACCTACTTAGATACCTACTAACTAACTAATTAACTAACTATCTAACTTAAGTACCGCCAAGAAAGCTTCTTGTGGAATTTCCACATTACCCACCTGTTTCATACGTTTTTTACCTTCTTTCTGCTTTGACAATAGTTTTTTCTTACGGCTAATGTCGCCACCATAACATTTAGCTGTAACGTTTTTGCGGAGGGCTTTAACTGTGGTACGAGCCACAATATTACCACCTATAGCTGCCTGAATAGCCACATCGAACATCTGCCTTGGGATAAGCTCTTTCATTTTTTCACACAAAAGGCGACCACGAGACTGGGCGTTATCACGGTGCATAATCACCGCCAAAGCATCCACTCGCTCACCATTGATTAGAATATCCAAACGCGCAAGCTTAGCTTCTTCAAAGCGAGTAAAGTTATATTCTAAAGATGCATAGCCACGGCTCACAGATTTAAGACGGTCAAAGAAATCTAATACTACCTCACTCATCGGCATGTCGTAGGTCAACGACACCTGAGTGGCGGTAAACTGCATATTTTTTTGCACACCACGCTTTTGCACACACAGGGTAATCACGTTGCCTAGATGCTCTTGTGGCACCAATATATTAGCTTCGACAATGGGCTCACGCATTTCCGCCACACCACCCATATCAGGCAGTTTGGACGGATTGTCTACATAAATCACTTTGCCGTTATTGAGTTCTAGCTCGTAGATTACAGTAGGCGCCGTAGTTAACAAGTCCAGGTTATATTCACGTTCTAAACGTTCTTGAATGATTTCCATATGCAACATGCCCAAGAAACCACAACGAAAGCCAAAACCTAAGGCATCAGAGCTTTCTGGCTCATAAAACAAAGAGGCGTCGTTAAGGCTTAGTTTGGCTAGGGCCTCACGGAAATCTTCGTAGTCATCAGAGCTAGTAGGGAATAACCCAGCATACACCTGAGGCTGCACCTTCTTAAAGCCTGGTAAGCTCTCAACGTCAGAGGTTTTAAAGTGGGTTAATGTATCGCCTACAGGTGCACCGTGAATATCTTTGATACCTGCAACCACGTAACCTACTTCACCAGCCCTTAATATGCCAGTTTGCTTGCGCTTAGGCGTAAATATACCCAGGTCGTCTACGCCATATTGCACACCCGTAGACTTCACTATAATTCTGTCTTTCTTACGCAATACGCCATTTTTAATACGTACTAATGATACGATGCCAAGGTAGTTATCAAACCAAGAATCAATAATCAAGGCTTGCAGGGGCTTGTCTTCGTCACCAATAGGCGGCGGAATTAACTCAACTAACTGCTCCAGCACGTCTTGCATACCTAAGCCACTTTTAGCTGAAGCTTCAATTGCGTCACTAGCATCGATACCAATTACTTCTTCAATTTCTTGCTTTACTTTGTCTGGATCAGCTTGAGGCAGATCCATTTTATTTAACACAGGCACTACTTCTAGACCCAGCTCTAAGGCTGTATAACAGTTGGCAACTGACTGAGCCTCTACTCCTTGTGCTGCATCCACCACCAACAAAGCGCCCTCACAGGCCTCTAATGAGCGAGACACTTCGTAGGAGAAGTCTACATGCCCTGGCGTATCGATAAAGTTTAGCTGATATGTTTTACCATCTTTGCTGTGAAAATCCAAAGTAACACTTTGAGCTTTGATAGTAATACCGCGTTCACGCTCGATATCCATGGAGTCAAGTACTTGCTGCTCCATTTCACGATCAGACAAACCGCCACACATTTGGATAAAGCGATCGGCAATAGTAGATTTGCCATGATCAATATGAGCGATAATAGAAAAATTTCGAATCAAGGAATTAATGGACATGCAGTGGACTTCCCAGTTGCCTCAAAAATTTGGAGGCTAATATTTGGAGGCTAATAGTAGAGGCTAATAACAGGGCCATATAAAAGAGCGGAATTATATCCTAGTTAAAGCTAAAAAACCGCAGCAAGAGTGTTGCTACGGTTTTTGTTAAAGCGATTTAACGCTGTTTTACTGGCTAATTAGAGTGATCACCTTTTTTGTAATGATTATCCATGTGACTCGCTCGCTTCTGAATCATCTTGTTACTCATTACTTGAAAATTTTGCACCTGCTCTGGCGTCAGTAGATCCATAACCTGTTTTTGGATACTGGCTCGATCAATCAAACCCTGAGCTATTGCCTTGCCCTGCAAAGCGCCAATCGCTTTGGCCTTAGCAATATACGCCTCACTGCCAGATTCTAGCTGCGCCAACTCTGAAAAGCGTTTCGCCATGGCCTGACGATTAGCAACGACAATCGCTTTATGCTGACCTTTGTGCTGCCCTTTGATAGTGTCTTTAATGGCATCTTCTTGCGCATCCGTCAAATCAAGCGCCTTAGACATGTGTTGAATCATCTTATCAATCGTTCGGCCACCATTTTTTCCTTCGTTATGGCCGTGATAACTATCTTGGCCACCCATTGCACCCCAGCTACGATGATCATCCTTAGTATCTGCCATCGCAGCTCCTGCAGCCATTACACCCGCTAGCACTAAAGCTGGCACAATAATTAAGCCACGTTTGATCAATGCTTTCATGGTCTTGCTCCTAGTTAAGTTGTCTCCCTGATGAGATGACTCTATTATAGGGTTCCATTTGCAAGAGTGAGTGTAGACAGTGCAAAGGATTGCAAAGATCACGTTATTTTTATAACAAAATTACAGATACCACGCCAGTTCATTCTGCTTGAGCCAAGTTTCCTTTTTCTTGCAACCAAGCTTTACGATCGCCAGAACGCTTTTTAGCCAACAGCATATCCATCACTTCCAAAGTACCGTCACCTGCCTCTATACTAAGCTGCACTAGCCTACGACTATCTGGCTTCATGGTCGTTTCTCTTAGTTGAGAAGGATTCATTTCACCCAACCCCTTAAACCGCTGAACATTGACCTTGCCGCGCTTTTTCTCAGCCGTTATATGGTCTAACACACTTTGTTTTTCGCTTTCATCCAGAGCATAAAATACCTCTTTGCCAATATCGATACGATACAAAGGCGGCATAGCGACATAAACATGGCCTGCAGCAACTAAAGGTTTAAAGTGGCGAACGAACAAAGCACACAGAAGCGTGGCTATGTGTAAACCGTCCGAGTCGGCATCAGCTAAGATACAAATCTTGCCGTAACGCAAACCTTCCAAATCATCTGCCCCAGGATCTACTCCCATGGCAACAGCAATATTATGCACTTCTTGAGAGGCCAATATTTGTCCAGAGTCAACTTCCCATGTGTTGAGTATTTTACCTCGCAAAGGCAGGATAGCTTGGAATTCTCGCTCTCGTGCTTGTTTGGCAGAACCACCAGCAGAATCTCCTTCCACCAAAAACAGCTCCCCTCGGCTAACATCAGTGCCACTGCAATCTGCCAACTTGCCAGGCAAAGCTGGGCCTTGGGTGATTTTCTTACGAATGACTTTTTTACCAGCCCGCAAGCGTTTTTGGGCATGGCCTATCACCAAATCAGCTAATAACTCTCCTTCATCAGTATGTTTATTGAGCCATAAACTAAACGCATCTTTCACTTCGCCAGACACATAAGCCACAATTTGACGTGAAGAAAGCCGCTCTTTAGTTTGTCCAGAGAACTGAGGGTCTTGCATTTTTACTGATAATACAAAGCAGCAACGATCCCATATGTCTTCTGGGCCAAGCTTCACCCCGCGAGGTAATAAAGTACGAATTTCACAAAACTCTCTTAAAGCGTCCAGTAAACCGCTGCGCAAGCCATTAACATGAGTACCACCTTGTGAAGTTGGAATCAGGTTAACGTAACCTTCTTGGGTTAAGTCGCCGCCTTCTGGCAGCCACTGCACTGCCCAATCCACACCTTCAATTTCACTTTTTCGGTTACCTACAAAAGGCGTTGCTGGTAGACACACATAACCATCGTTAGCACCTTGAAGGTAATCCTCTAGCCCCTCTTGGTAATACCACTCATGCTTTTCTTTAGTAGCCGTGGTTAAATCTAAAAAAGTGACCTTTAGTCCGCTGCACAATACCGCCTTAGCCCGCAGCACATGCTTAAGTCGCGGCACAGAGAATTTAGCAGAGTCAAAGTATTGTGGGTCTGGCAAGAAGGTGACGCTAGTACCCGTATTACGCTGGCCCACAGTATCCACTACCTCTAATTCACTGACTTTATGACCGTTGGCGAAAGCGATGCGATGCACTTGGCCATTACGCCGAATTTTAACCTCTAAGGCAGAGGTTAAGGCGTTTACCACAGAGATACCTACCCCATGCAAGCCACCAGAGAACTGGTAGTTTTTGTTGGAAAATTTACCACCTGCGTGCAAGCGAGTAAGAATGAGCTCCACACCACTCACCCCTTCTTCCGCATGCATGTCTACAGGCATACCACGGCCATTATCAATAACAGTAAGCGAGTGATCACTATGAAGGATAATATCAATTTGATCAGCGTGACCAGCTAGCGCCTCATCCACCGAGTTATCGATCACTTCTTGAGCAAGGTGGTTTGGTCGACTAGTATCCGTGTACATACCCGGTCGCTTTTTAACTGGGTCTAGACCACTTAATACTTCAATGGAATCCGCTGTATAGTTATCTTGTGCCATGGGGTTACTTCGCCGATAGTGTAGTGAAAACGTCATAAAAGTGGGACATTAGGGTTAGCGACAATCTAACACTTCATCGCTAGTTTGCAACAAAAGCAGTAATAATAGCAGTAATTACAGATTGCCGAGGTATTTTGCGCTTCCATGCATTATTTTATACTTTAGCTAAACGCTTTACTTTAGTATAAATTTGACCATCATTCTCTAACGTAAGCATCCTTAAACCAGGGCCTAGCTCTGTTTGCACTTTAAACTCTCGTTGCTCACAGGTGAACTGTACTGCACTAGAAGGCGTAGCAAGAAAACGTGCGCTGCCTATTAGCTGGTCAAACTGTTGATGTACATGACCACAAACTACAGCTTTCACTTGAGGGTTAGCGGCTACGAGAGCATTAAATTGTGCCGCGTTACCCAGCATTATATTGTCTTGCCATAAGGAATTAACTGGTACCGAATTATGGTGCATGAACACACATACGGGTGTCACAGCATCGTTTTCCAGTCCTAATTTGAGCTGCTCCATCTGGGTAGCAGCCACACTACCACCTCCCATGCCATCAGGCTGATCTGTGGTGTTAAGCACCAGCAAACGCCAATGTTCATAGTCAAACACACGAAGTTGTTGCACTAGCTCACCAGAAACCTGCTGCATCATTTCACAGTTGTCATGATTACCCGCCAACCAAATACAAGGGTAGGCTAAGCCACTCAGCTTTTGCTGTAGTCGCCGGTATGCAGATTCGCTACCAAAATGGCTTAGGTCTCCCGTAAGCATCAACAGATCCACCTGGGCATAGCTGTTCAACCAAGACAAACACTGGTCTAAATGAGCATCAGCATCGACACCCTTGTACGGATTTAACGCATCAGCTTGAAGGTGGCAATCGGTGATTTGGGCGATACATAAACTCATCAGCTACCCCATTGAGATTGTAGTCTAGGGTAATGTAATTGCAGCCACTGTATAGCGATAATGGTGGCAGCGTTAGTCAGCCTACCTTGCTCTAACATTTGCCAAATAATTTGGCGCTTCATTATTTGCACTCTAATGTCTTCACCTTCTGTGGGCAACCCATGAACCCCTCCTAACTGGCTAACATCCACAGGGGCACAATATATATCTAGGCTTTCGTTGCTGCCACCTGGAGTGACGAGGTATTTACACACTACCTCTAACTCACGTGGATTGATAATTGCTCCAGACTCTTCCTTACATTCTCGAACAGCCACTTGTTCCGAAGTTTCTTGGGTATCAATCATGCCAGCGACCATTTCCAGCTGCCACGGTCCGTCTTTATGGGCCATGGCCCCAACCCGAAATTGTTCGATCAAGGCTACTTCGTCTGTGTTGGCGTCATACATAAGTACAGCTACCGCCGGCAACCGCACAACTAACTCTCTGTGTAGTTCTTTACTCCATCCACCATTAAACAATCGATGCTGTAAGTTTAGCTTTTGAACTTGATAGAAGCCGTGATATACAGTTTCTTGATGCGTTATACGAACATCTGCACGCTTAAATGTGGGTTTATACATAATTTAGAGAACGCCTGAGTTCATTATTTTAAGCTTGGAGACAAATTACGGCTCACAGTATTGGCTAATTGCAGCGCGTTTTCGACACAGTCACCTAAGGCGACACCATCTCGCCAATTACTACGCATATATAGGCCCGGAAATTGAGCCAACGCTTCATCAACTAACGCAACCTTTTGCAAATGGCCCAAGTGGTATTGAGGAATCGCGTTAGGCCAGAAGCTTTCTTCATGCCATAGTGGTTGGCCCTTAATACCAAGGTAAGGCGATAACTCTTTTAACACCAGGTCCACTCTTTGCTGTGACGTTAAGTTCATGGCCTCTTGACCGCGCCCACCACCAATAAACACAGTGATGAGGTGTTGGTTGGCTGGGCAACGATCAGAAAAAATACTAGAAGGAAATAACACACCTAAGGTCTGTTTTTTCTCTTTCGTGGGTAATAAACAACCAAACCCATCTAGCGCATGCTCAATTTGGCTCTTTTCAAAGGCCATACTAATACTTGCCACAGCAGGGTATTCAACGCCTCGTAAACACTCTTTTGCTTGTGCCAGCAAAGCTTCATCTACAGGTACTAAATCATCTATTAGTCGGGCCACCTGAGCAGCTGGAACAGCCATAACCACCTGCGAGGCCTGCCAAATTTCATCACCAGACCTTGCCTGATAACCAAATTCGTTACTATAAGTTAGGCTATCCACTTGGGTATTTAATTTCACTGCTGGCCCTAGTTGTTGAGCTAGCACCTCTGGCAACTGGTGCAGCCCGCCAGAAAAGCTCATCATAGCCGCGTCTAAAGATACAATTCCCTGCTGCTGCTCTAGCTTTTTATGACGCACTTTAGCTTTCATTTTGGCAACACCACCAACAACAATAGAGCCGTATTCATTTTCTAGGGCATACACCTTAGGCACAGCTGCACGCACAGATAGCTTTTCTGGATCACCTGCAAACACACCCGAAATAAATGGGTCCACCAACCAGTCTAGCATTTCATGGCCGAGCCTACGCCTTACATATTTGGCGATACTTTCTTCTGCCTTAGCTTTGCCAATAAAAGGCTCAACCAACACTCTCATTTTTCCAAAGATGCTCAAAACAGGAGTGGTTAGGGCATCTAAGATGCCCATAGGCAAGGCCAACATGCGGCCTTTTTTTCCAATAAAGCGTTTATGTGCAGCCTGGTTTGCCAATACTAGATGCGGCTTTAACCCAGCCTGTTCAATAAGTTGAGCCATCGCGGGGCGATTATTGATAAAAGAATTTGGACCACGTTCAAATTGACAGCCGTGCTTTTGTACTGTTTGTAAATTACCACCTACTTGATTACCTGCCTCCAAAACAGTGACAGAAAACCCCTGTTGCTGCAAAAACCAAGCGCTTGCTAAACCAGAAATACCCGCACCAATAATGAGCACATGGTCAGCCTGCTCTAGCTGGGGAGGATGTTCTGGGAACGGTCCTGCGCTATGACTCGAGCTGTGGCTAGAACTGTGATTGGCAGGCTGCGTTGTGTCGGTGTTGCGCATAGTTTGATTCATCTTAGAACAATATTACAAGGTTAGCAGCTTTGGCCTAAATAGGCTTGGATATGATGGTCTTTTTGTTGCAGAAAATCATTACTCGATCCTTGCCAATGGACTCGACCATCTGCAATAAAGACAACAGTTTCGGCTAGTTCCAAAGCATCTTTTGGTTCGTGAGTAACCAGCAGAACAGTGAGCTTTTGTTGCCGGCTTAAACGCTTAACTAGGGTCGCCATCTCCTGCCTTAACGCCGGGTCCAATGCACTAAAGGGTTCGTCTAACAACAATAACGGCTTACGACGCACCAAAGCTCGACCTAACGCCACCCTTTGACGCTGACCACCTGAAAGCTGCTTAGGCAAACGAGAACCCAAACCTTTTAAACCCACTTGGTCCAATGCATTTTCGACTTGAGATTTTTCTTCAATCGTCAACTTAAGGCTTGGGCGTATACCTAAAGCGAGGTTATTAAACACCGACATATGGGCGAATAAGTTATGTTCTTGGAATAAACTTGTCACTGGCCTTTGGGCAGGCTCAAACTGATCAATACGAAGATCTCCAAGAAAAATTTGTGCACTACTAGTTTGAGGTTGAATAAATCCTGCAAGTAAATTGAGCAAGGTAGATTTACCAGACCCACTGGCCCCCATAATCGCTACGACTTGACCTAAAGGAACCTGCAGGTCGTAATAAAATTGCTGCTCACCTAAACAACAACTAACCTGCTTAAAGTTTATCACTTGGGCCTCCCAATAAACGCTCTAACACCACGAAAATAGCCAAACACAACCCTAACAAAACTACTGCAGTAACACCTGCTGCATCACTTTGATAGCTCCCCAAACGCTGATACATCAACAAAGGTAGGGTTTGAATGTCTGGGCTACCAAACAACGCCACCACCCCTAAATCACCAGCAGACATTGCTGCCACTAAGGCCAAAGCTAAGCCTATGGGTTTACGTAATATAGGCCACTCAACATGACGCAACCGATGCCATCCTTGCACTCCCAAACTGCTGCAAAGACGATCGTAGTCCCTACCGATTTGTAAGTAGGCTACAGATAATACACGCAGCATATAAGGTAGCCCCATTAAAGCGTTTATCAGCACAACGATATAAAGGTTAATGGCAAACACGTTTACGTGGGGGCTTAAACCAATAAATAACCCAGTAGCCAATACCAACGGTGGTACCACCAAAATGACAGAGCCCATCCACTCCACAGCCAGCGCAGCCGATGTATATCGCTCACGCCAATGCCGCTGAGCCAACAATAACCCTGCGGCCATTAGCAGGCTTAATGAGGCCGAAGCCAACGCCACCCACAAACTATTACTAAAAGCACTCCATAAACGCACATCAAGTAATACTTCTGCCCAAGCAGTGTTCAACCCTGCAACCACTACCGCCAACAAAGGTAATAGTACCAATAATGTAGCTAGTAATAGCACCACAGCATCCCTCACAATGCCAAATATGGGTTTGAGGTCTGGCCGCATATTCCGGACCGATGTTTCAAGACTAGCAAACATATCAATGGGCCTTCCTAGGCGTAAACCAACCCACAATATAGAGCCACAGAAAACCACTTGCAACAGGCTCAAATACACCGCTTTAGCGATATCAAAATCGAATCGTATCGCTTGAAATATAGCCACTTCGATGGTGGTGGCTTTTGGCCCACCTCCCAATGTCATTACGATAGCAAAGCTAGTGAAACATAAGGCGAACACCAAAGCGGCTAATTGGGGTAACACTCCTTTTATATGAGGCCATTCAATATGGCGCCACAGGTCCATCGACGTCATCCCCAGCTGGCTTGACAAGCGCCACGTTTCACCATTAATGGCATCTAATCGCTGCAATACAATACGCGTTGCCAAGGGTAAGTTGAAAAACACATGGGCCAGCAAGATCCCAGTTAAACCATACACATAGCTATGAGGTTGGCCACCTAGCCATTGCCAAAGCTGATTGAAATAGCCGTATTTTCCATGTAACAAAATAATACCAAACACGGCAATAATACTGGGCACCACTAGTGCAACACTAAAACACCGCAGCAACAACCAGCGCCCCATAAAATATTGCCTACGCGCTAGTGCTCTCGCCACCAGCACAGATGCAGACAAGCTAATAATGGTGGATAAACTCGCTTGCCACCAAGAAAACCATACCACTCGCCAGGTATACGTATCAGTAACATAACTTGACCACTGAGCCTGATCCAAATAAGAAGAAAAAGCACCTATGGCAAGCAGAAGTGGCAACAGCACCAAACTAAAACTAATGCTACTCGACCAAAACCAGCGTCTTGATGACTGCACTTTACTCACTCGTCTAATGCCTTTTCCAGCGCGGCTGTTATAGCGACTAAGTGGCGTTCAACTGCCCCTTTTTTTGCACTGACTAAGGCTGCACCTGCCGCTCCCATTGCATGCCTTAATGCCTGATCTGTTAATAACTGAGCAATATCTGTTAACAAATGTGCATGAGTGGTCACTCGCAAGCCATTAGCTTGTTCTAAGCTGTCACACACTTGAACAAAATTGAAGCAATTAGGGCCCATAAGAACAGGTTTACCTAAAGCGGCAGCCTCTAGGGGGTTATGCCCACCCGTATTCGCTAGGCTACCACCAACAAAAACCACATCTGCTCGGCGATAAAACTGCATTAATAAGCCCATTGAATCAACCAACAGCACCCGTCGTGAGTGCCCGTTATATGCATCAATGCTAGCACCCGATATACCCTCACACTGGGAGTTAATTTGACTATACCTTAACCAAGGCAAGCCAGATTGCTTGCATAAATCTGCTACTTCATCAAACCTTTGTGGGTGCCTAGGGACTAATACTAAGGTGCCTTTAATGTGCTGGGGTAGCTGCGCCCACACCTGCAACAAACTAGCTTCTTCGCCGCTGCGAGTGCTACCACAGACCCAACACAAACCCTCAGGCACTGCCTGAGAAGTAATATTTAAATCACTAACATCATTAATAGCCAGGTCATATTTCAAGCTACCTAGCACTGAAACCTTAGAAGTCTGCGCACCTATATCGATAAAACGTTCTGCTGCAGCCTGATCCTGCACTAACAGCCGAGTCAGCTTTTCTAACATGGGAACCACTAACCAAGATATACGTGAATAGGCCTTCGCAGACCGCTCAGACAAACGACCATTGACCAAAATTATAGGTGTTTTTTTTGCTGCACAAGTAGCAATCAAATTGGGCCATAGTTCTGTTTCAACTAACAACACGGCCCGGGGGTTAACTCGTCGTAGCATAAGCCAGTTAGCCACACCAAGATCTATTGGCAGGTAGCACCAGCTGACTCGGTCATGGTCGGTAAATAGCTGCTGACAACGCTCTTGCGCAGTAACGCTAGTGGTAGTGACCAGAACCGGTAATTTCAACTGGCTTACAATAGCCTCTATTAGAGGGGCAATGGCATTGAGCTCTCCCACGCTCGCCGCGTGAACTAACACCGGTTGATGCTGTTTTTGTGGCAACCACCCATATCGCTGCCAAAAACCACGACGAAATTCAGCACGTCGCCATACAAATAGCAGATGAAATACAAAGCCAATAGGTAAAACTAAATAGTATAAACAGGTATAAACGAAGAGTGCCACGGGTACAAAACAACCTTTTGTTTGTTAAACTAATGTTAACTCTTATTTTTAGTGACGCCCACATCAATGAAGATCGTCAACCTGATATCCGGTAAAGACTTAGGCGGACCTAAGCAGACTTTTTTACATTACAGTGACAATTTACGCCAATTAGGCCATCAAGTCACTTCTGTCATCCGCCCCAAAGCACAATTAGAACCTTTACTACAGCAACGCAAGCTAGATTACCTGGTGCTAGACTACCCACGCACTCGCTTACCACTGTTAAAAAACATAGCAATCTCAAGACTTAGGCAATTATTTACTCAACAAAATACCGACCTTGTGATTGTTCACAAACCCATTGATGCAGCACTTGCGCGGGCTGCTTTGCCTAAAAACTGTAAACTTATTCTCATTCTACACAGTTATAATGCTGCCGGCATTAAGGCTGCTGATATTCTTATTTGTGTGTCTCCAGTACTGGCTAAATTTGCTCGTAAGCAAGGATATACTGGCGCTTTGGAAGTGATTCCAAATTTAGTTGAATTAAGCCCTGTCGAACCTAGCAGCCGCCCACCCCAGCCAGTTCCAGTGATTGCTACCATGGGTATTCTGCGACGCACTAAAGGCCAAGATATTTTATTACAAGCTGCCGCCATTCTGCGGCAGCGTAAGATTAAATTTAAACTAATTATTGCGGGTAAAGGTCGCTGGCATAAAAAAGTAAACAAGTGGATTCAACAACTCGATTTAAGCACTATTACTCAGCGCTTGGATTGGGTTAGCAACCAAGACCGAGATGATTTTATTGATACCGCAGATATTTTATGCCTGCCTTCCCGGGGGGAAACCTTCGGTATGGTGGTGATTGAAGCCATGGCTCGTAAGCGCCTAGTGGTGGCTACTTGCTGTGGAGGCCCACAAGGCATTATCAAACATATGGAAAATGGCTTATTGTGTAACATTAATGCCGAAGATTTAGCCGACGCACTGGCCCAAGCCATGGCATTAAAAGCTGCTGACTATCAGACCATGTGTGAAGCAGCCTACGTTACCGCTAGAGATCATTACAGCCCTGCCACTGTGCGTCAACAAATTGCAGTTATGCTAAAAAAACACTTACACTAAAAAAACACCAGCACTAAAAGATGAAAGCTACCCATTAAAAAAGCCGTTGCTCTGTGCGCTTGAGCACATTGGGTGTTAAATAAGCACTAGCAGCCACACCAACGCACATTGTATCAGGGCCAATGTCACTGCTGCAGAAGCCACATCTTTAGCCACAGCAGACCAGTGGTGACGCTCATCACCATGACGATCAATTGCAGCTTCTACTGCCGTGTTTATTAATTCAGTAATGAGCACAAAAAACAAACTCATTACTAATAAAGCACTTTCTATGCGAGTGTCTGGCCACCAAAAAGCCAAGGGCAACAGCACCAATAAGGCTACACTTTCTTGCTGAAAGGCTGTTTCATTGCGCCAAGCAAAGGTAAGGCCACGCCACGAATAACCACAGGCTTTAATCAACCGAGTCACACTGGTTAATTTATTATTAAACACTTATACGCCCCTAGTTGATTGGAATTGTAATTGATGCAAATGGGCGTACAACCCCTGCTCAGCAACCAGCTGTTGATGACTACCCTGCTCCACCAATTGCCCTTGATCCATCACTAAGATCACATCAGCCTGCTCAATAGTTGACAGGCGGTGAGCAATAACCAAAGTAGTACGGCCTACCATTACCTCGTCTAATGCCGCTTGTATATGACGCTCTGACTCCGTATCTAAAGCAGAAGTAGCTTCATCAAGCACCAGTAACGGAGCATTTTTTAATAAAGCTCTGGCAATAGCGATACGTTGCCGCTGCCCCTCAGACAAGAGGACGCCAGATTCACCCACCATAGTATCTAAACCCAAACTCATACGATCGGTAAACTCTGTCACTCGGGCAGCTTTAGCGGCCGCCATAATGTGCTTTTTGCTGGTGTCAAACATGGCACCATAGGCAATGTTCTGTGCAATAGTGCCATTAAACAATACTACTTGCTGATTAACCAAGGCCACTTGGCGGCGTAAGTCGACTCTTTTGAGGTCTTGAATATTATTCCCATCCAGCAAAATACGCCCACCTTGAGGATCATAGAAACGCAGCAACAAGTTCACTAAGGTGGATTTTCCGCTACCCGAGCGCCCTACTAGGGCAACAACCTGCCCCGGCTGAATGGCGATATTCACTTTACTCAGTAAAGGCTGATCGTCATAACTAAAATCTACGTTTTCAAAGGTGATCAGGCCCTTTGCTCGACCAATAGATTTGGTGCCTTGATCTGTTTCTGGCTTTTCGTCTAACAAAGCAAAAATACTTTGTGATGCAGCAATGCCTTGCTGCAAAATGCTATTAATTTCTGTCATTGAACGCAAGGGTTTGGTGAGCATGCCTGAGGCTGTGATAAAAGCGATAAATTGCCCCGCACTCATGGTATTAATAATACTGGGATGTAACGCCAAATAAATTAGGCTGGCCATAGCAACGGCTACAATCATTTGCAGCAGTGGTGTAGAAATAGATTCTGCCAAAGCTAGCTTCATAGCCTGCTGTCGGTTGTTATTACTGGCAGCCGAAAAACTTTGTCGCTCCTGGTCCTGCGCACCAAACACCCGCACCACCTCATAACCTTTGATAGCCTCACTGGCACTGGCGGTGACTTGTCCCATGCTATCCTGCAAATTAGTGCTAATACTTCTAAAACGCTTGGAGGCTCTATTGACCACCCAACCAATAAATGGACCTACTGTTAAAAATACTAAAGATAGTTGCCAGTTTAGATACACGATATAGGCCAACAAACCAACAATAGTGAGCCCTTCGCGGACAAATATCTTAAGCGCATCAGTTGCTGCACCGGTCACTTGTTCAACGTTAAAGGTGAGTTTTGACAACAAAGTTGCTGAGGCATTACGGTGATAAAAACGCGCCGGCAGCACCAAAAGCCGATCAAATATATCTACTCGTAGTTGATGGATCACTCTTCTAGCAACGTAGGTAATACCATAATTACCTAAAAAGAATCCCACACCACGCACCATAAATATGGCTAACACCGCAATGGGTATAATGGTACGGGCGGCACCGTCGCTATTATCGACACTGTCCACCATATATTCCATAAGGCTAGCAAAAGCCGGTTGGGTTAGCGCAAAAAGAACAAAACCAACAATGCTAACGCAGAACACCAATCTGTGCTGCAAAACATAACCCAATAGGCGCTTATAAGCACTCCAAGCACTTAACGTCGGTTGAGCGCTGTGAGTCATTTCTGGACTTACCGGCTTACTCATTTATTGTCCTTGCATCAGATAGAACATTAGTTTCTATTGTTGGCTGGCTGGCACCGCCAGCTCAGTGTAAACTAACGTCCTGTTGTCAATTAAATTAGTATCCTACGGTACTAACTTACCCCTTACCCCTATTCGAATTCTATATGCCATCCAACAAACCATCTTTAACTGCATTTTACGCTGTAAAATACTGGCCTATTTGGTTTGGCTTAGCCTGCTTGCGCCTCATTATTACCTTACCTTGGGCATGGCGTATGGCAGTAGGCCGAGCGATTGGGTGGTTATTATATCAGTTATCTGGCCACAGAAGATCCATTGTAAAAACCAATGTTAGCCTGTGTTTTAGCCATTTAACAGCGTCAGAACAGCGGTATATGGTCCGTCAAATTTTTGCCGACAATGGTATCGGCATTATTGAGACCGCGATGGCGTGGTGGAGTTCCCGTGATGACTTTCGCCATCGGGTAGCTATCGAAGGTGGCCAGTTAATCGAACAAGCTCAAATACAAGGCCGCGGTGTGCTTTTGGTGGGCGCACATTATACCGGCCTAGACTTAGGTGGTGTTTTATTGGCCCCTAGTTATCCCTACTACGCTACTTATCAACGCCACGGTAATGCTTTAATGGATCGTATTATTCGTCGTGGACGACTTAACCATTTACCAGGCATAGTGGAACGCGAAGACATTCGCCAAGTGATACGTTTACTCAAACAGGGCAAGGTAGTTTGGCTGGCACCCGATCAAGATGTAGGGCCAGATCGCTCTGTCTTTGCCCCATTTTTTGGCATAGAGACTGCCACCACGCCTATTGTTAGCCGATTGGCGACTGCCACAGGAGCTAAAGTGCTGCAATTTAGTCATCACCGCACCCACCAAGACCAACGTTACCTGCTAACTGTATCAGATGATTTAGCCAAAATACCTAGCGGTGACCTAGTGGCCGACACGGCAAACCTAAATGCCGCTATTGAGGCAAAGGTACGCTTAAAACCTAGTCAATATTTATGGCTACACCGGCGCTTTAAAACACGCCCAAAAGACAGCCCTCATATATACTAACCATTAAAATAAAAGGTTATTCAGAACACATTAAAGTTACCCATACGGCCTTTACTTTTTCGCGCTGTTCACACAAATCATCGTTTGACACTTCACCTGCTTGATTCTGTAAAGTAAGCCGATGCTCCATAGCTCTCATGGTTTGGTATGCTTCACGCAAGTCTTGAGCTTGAACTGTGGACAAAATACCCTGCATTTCAAACTCTTCCAAAATACGAATATTGTCTGTGTAGGTAAGTAGCCTTTGGCATCTGTGTGCGTGAGCAAGCACTCCATACTGAACCATAAATTCCATATCTACGATCCCACCCTCATCATGCTTAAGGTGAAATTGCTTAGTCTGGCCATCTGCATTTGGTTTACTGGCCAACTGCATACGCATTTTTTCACGCATAGCAACTACCTCCTGCTTCAATTCGGACTGCTCCCTAACTTGGCATAATACCTGCCTACGCACTTCTACAAAACGTTTAGACAATTCATGACTGCCTGCGATGGGTCTTGCTCGAACAAGGGCTTGGTGCTCCCATGTCCAAGCTTCACTAAGCTGATATTGAGTAAAAGCAGCTAAGGTGGACACCAATAAACCTTTTGCACCGTCTGGCCTTAACCGCATATCCACTTCAAATAACTGACCGGCTGCTGTCACTGTATTTAGATAGTTAATCATCCGTTGACCAAGTCGAGTGAAAAACACACTATTAGCAATTGGTTTAATGCCATCAGTTTCAGTTTGAGAAGGCATATCGTAGATAAATACCAAATCTAAATCTGAACCATAACTCAGCTCCCAGCCTCCTACTTTTCCATAACCTACTACGATAAAGTCATCGCTAGGCCCGTGTTCATTTTGCGGGTTACCGTGTCGCGAACTAAGCTCACGCCATGCTAATTGCTGCACTTGCCCGACCACCGCTTCGGCCACATATGTCAACTGATCACTCACCTTCATTAATGGTAAACGGCCAGTTACTTCTTGAGCTGCAATACGTAATAAATGGGCGTGCTTAAAGTGCCGAAGGGCTTCCATCAATTGCTCTGTATCGTCTTCTGGCAGGCGCAAAAGGTTTTGTTCTAATTCTTGTTTGAGTTCGATCACATCAGGCACATTGAATAAGCTATTAACATCTAACAGTTCATCCAGCAATGAGGGCTGACGTGCCAAAAAGTCTGCAAACCATGAACTGGCCGCACACAACTGAACCAACAACCTTAAGGCTACTGGATTCTCTAGCAATAAAACCAAGTACACAGAACGCCTCAACACAGCTTCAATCAGCACCAATATACGAGATAACGTCAGTGCAGGGTCGCTTTGTAGTGCCGCTAGTTGTAAAATCTGGGGCATCAACTGAGCCAAACGTTCTTGTGCTAATGACTGCATCGTTTGCGCATGCCGACTTTGATGCAACGCCCACAAGTTTTGCAACACACGACTAGCATCTTTAAACCCGGCATGAGTTAAAATACCCTGCCATTCGGGCAGTAATGTCAATTGGTCTGTTTGCCTAGCACTGTGTGCTATCTCTGCCCAAAGCTGACTTAATTGATGATCTGAGCCTTGTGATTGGTTATCTTCCTTTAGAGCCACAACCAGTTCAAACTGCTGGTGAATAAATTCCCTAGCGAAGTTGATTTGCGCTTGTAAACCATCCCAACAGGTAAAATCCAGAGCAAATGCTAGCCTTGCTTGTTCACTAATTTGAGTGGGTAAGTCTTGAGTTTGCTTATCGTGCACTGCCTGCAGAGCGTGTTCTACGTCGCGTAGGAACCAGTAATGCATACGTAAATTTTTAACATCTTCTGGTGCTAAACCTGCAGTCTCTGGTAACAAATTCAACACTGCCATTAAACTGGTGGTTTGCAAGCGCATGTCCCGTCCACCCCTAATCAATTGGAAGGCTTGGGCTATAAATTCCACCTCTCGAATACCCCCAGTGCCCAGTTTAACGTTTTGCTGCAAACCGAGCCGACGAACTTCACTAGCAATCATTTGTTTGAGGCTGCGCAAGGATTCAATAGCACTAAAGTCTAAGTACCTGCGATACACAAACGGACGCAACAGTTCCAACAACTGCCGACCTTGCTGCTGATTACCAGCAACTACCCTAGCTTTAATAAACGCGTATCGTTCCCATTCTCGCCCTTGTTGTTGATAGTAAATCTCCATGGCATCAAAACTTAAGGACAACGCTCCACTAGTACCGTACGGCCTCAACCGCATATCTACACGAAACACAAACCCCTCAGCAGTCACCACATCAATGGCATGAATTAGGCGCTGCCCAAGACGAATAAAGAACTGTTGATTATCCACACTGCGCTTGCCGCCTCGGGTTTCACCACCGGCAGGGAAACTAAAGATCAGATCTATATCAGAAGATAGATTAAGTTCTCTACCACCCAACTTACCCATTCCCAACACCACTAACTCCTGCAACTCTCCATCACGGCTAGTGGGCTGGCCCCATTGCTTAACACTATCGTTATGCAGCCAGGTCAATGCCTCGTCTACGCAAACATCGGCTAGGTTAGATAGTTCTTCAACCAGCTCCTGACTTGACCCTAAGCAACAACGGTTACGCCAAATTAAGCGCACTTGATGAGCCTTCCTAAACTGCCTCAAACACGTGTGCAGGTGCGTTTCACTCGTCACTTTACTCATCGCTTTAGTTAACAGCACCTGCAACTGATATTTCGAAAAAGTTGCTGCCAAAAAGGTATGGTCTAGTAACTGCGGGTTTAACAACAGAAGCTGAGCTGAGAATGGGCTTGCAGCAATAACATTAAGCAGCTGAAGTTGTTGGTCAGCTTGCTGCCATACGTCATCCTTAGTCTGGTTGATGAGCGTTTCAAAACACCGCAACACTTCGTCTTTTAGTGCCACTGGCATTGTGGTTAAGTGTTGCTGACTAGCAGGCGCTATAACAATCGCCATAAACATTACTCCAAAGAATGATCATTATTGAGCCAAGACATACACGTGTCCATGTCCGTGACCGTGTGTGGTAATAGTGCAATGACAGCGCTCATAAGCCATAGACCCTAACGGAAAAATTCCACTCTAATCAAGCGATACATCATATTTTGTATTATTTATTAACCTATAAGCAAACACCACCCTTCCTTTGATCTATGTATTAGCCTAACTACTGGGAGACAAGATTAAAAAACACCCTCAGCTGTCCTAGTTGATGACTAAAGCTTAGGGGCTTTGCCAAGGGTGTGAGTTAAGGTGTAAGTTAAAGTGTGTCAAAAATTGATTAGACGTCGATCACTAACCCCGATGGTTACGCTAGCTTGACTTTAGTTTACCCATTTTGAATCATCAACATAACGAAACTTAGGCCACCCAATAATTCAGGGTGGCTTTTTTCTAGATAGTAGTCTTTGTGTGATTGACAGAACGGCCCCAGCGCGGCTTAATAGAGTCTTTCCTACCCCAAGACTATAGGTAATTAAAGTGATCGAAACCAACCAGCAATATGTGAACTGGTTCCGCCACTCTGCGCCTTACATTAATGCTCACCGTGGCCGAACTTTTGTCATTTATTTACCTGGCGAAGCCTTGGCCCACGATAACTTTGCTCATACTATCCATGACATCAACCTCCTCAACAGCTTGGGTGTTAAGTTGGTTCTGGTGCATGGCAGCCGCCCACAGATTCAAAAAGCATGTGAAAATGCCTCCATGGGCTCACAGTTCCATAATGGTTTACGCATTACTGACTTAGATCAGCTGGCATTAGTTCAAGCCACTGTTGGCCGCCAGGCAATGCAATTAGAAGCACGTTTTTCTATGGGTTTAGCCAATTCCCCCATGCAAGGTTCTCGCATTCGGACCAGCCGTGGTAACTTCATCACAGCGCGCCCTATTGGTGTGAAGAACGGGGTAGATTTCGCCTACACCGGCGAAGTAAGACGAGTAGATTCAGAAGCGATAGGTAAACAGCTCAGTGACGGAAATCTTGTACTGATTTCCTGTTTAGGCTACTCCCCTACTGGGGAAACCTTTAACCTGGCGGCAGCGCAAGTTGCAGGCCGCGTTGCCGCTAGCCTACAAGCTGATAAACTGATCGTTTTTGGCGCCGACAAAGGCATTACTAACTCCCGTGGAGAGCAAGTCATTGAGTTACTCACACGTGCTGGCCATCGTTTAGTCCATCAACATCAAACTAGTGAGGATAGTTGGACTGATTTATCCATGCACATCGATGTATTATCTAAAGCATGTGATGCTGGAGTGGCTCGAGGACACTTGCTAGGCTACCAAGAAGATGGTGCCCTTCTGAGCGAGCTCTTCAGCCGCGATGGATCTGGCACAATGGTAATCAAAGAAAGCTACGAACAAGTTCGTAATGCTTGTATTGATGACGTCGGTGGTATTTTGCAACTGATTCGGCCGTTAGAAGATGATGGCGTATTAGTGCGCCGTTCGCGTGAATTACTAGAGTCTGAAATTCATTACTTTAGCGTAATCGAACGAGACGGCGCAATTATTGGCTGCGCAGCCCTATACCCTTTCGATGATGCCCGCCAAGGAGAGCTTGCCTGCATGGCCATCGATTCCAACTACCGTGGTGGTGACCGTGGCCAAGTATTATTACTACATATTGAAAAGCAATCAAGCCACATGGGGCTGCAAACTCTCTTTGTACTGACCACTGCTTCTTCACACTGGTTTATAGAAAACGGTTTTGTTGCAGCTGACTTAGCCGAACTACCAACCAGCAGACAGTCGTTGTACAACTTCCAACGCAGTTCAAAAGTCTTCAGCAAAGAATTACTCTAACTTCTACTTCCGTGCAGCATATTGGTGCACCTAGACTCGAAAATTTAGCGACGTTCTAACACTAAATAACTAAAATCAAATGGATTAGGTTCTGCAGCTGCAATGTCTTCTCGAGCGATTTCATGCCATGATTCAGCGCCTAAAATAGGAAAATAAGCATCACCCTCAACATGGCCATACACTCGCGTAAGGTAAACGCGGTGTGCTAAAGCTAAAGCTTCTGCATAAATTTGCGCGCCACCAATAATCATCACTTCTTCGCTACCGTTGATCACATTAATGCTCTCGCCTAAAGCAATCGCTTCACCAAGGCTGGATACCAATTTAATACCCTGGGCCGGGTAATTTGCTTGCCGGCTAATGACGATGTTATCTCGCCCTGGTAACGGCCTACCAATTGATTCAAACGTCTTGCGGCCCATAATAACCGGCTTACCTAAAGTCATGGTTTTAAAATACTGCAGGTCACCGGGCAAGTACCACGGTAGCTGGTTGTTGCGGCCTATAACATTATTCTCAGAAGCAGCAACAATTAAGGCAATACTCATACGGCAACAGCCCCTTTAATGTGTGGATGAGATTGATAATCAAGCAACTCAAAGTCTTCGAACTTAAAATTGAAAATATTATCTACTGCAGGGTTAATGTCCATTTTTGGCAGCGTCATAGGGTCACGAGACAGCTGCACATCAACTTGCTCCAAATGATTTGAATAAAGGTGGGCATCGCCCAGTGTATGGACAAAGTCACCCACTTCCAAATTACAAACCTGAGCCACCATCATAGTTAATAAAGCGTAGCTAGCAATGTTAAAGGGCACACCTAAAAAAATGTCAGCACTGCGCTGATATAACTGGCAAGACAACTTCCCATTAGCTACGTAAAACTGAAATATCATGTGGCATGGTGGTAAAGCCATAAACTCTACATCAGCCACATTCCACGCACTCACAATTAAACGACGCGAGTCTGGATTAGTTTTAATTTGATTTATAAGCTGACTGATTTGATCAATATGACCACCGTCCGGTTTTGGCCACGAGCGCCATTGGGACCCATATACTGGGCCCAAGTCACCATTCTCATCAGCCCATTCGTCCCAAATGCGCACGCCATTTTCTGTTAAGTATTGGGTGTTTGTAGAACCCTGTAAAAACCATAACAACTCATGAATAATAGACTTGAGGTGCAATTTTTTGGTAGTTAAAACAGGGAACCCTTGAGATAAGTCAAAACGCATTTGGTAGCCAAACACACTCAAAGTTCCAGTACCGGTCCGATCTTCCTTTAACGCGCCGGTATCGCGCACATGGCGCATTAGTTGAAGGTACTGCTGCATATTAAAAGACCATACTAAAAACAAAGGAGGTATATTAACCTTTAATAGAGCCCTTGCGCACTAATAAATACGACCCTAGGGCAATCATTGGCACTGATAATAACTGCCCCTGAGTCATCCAGTCGAAAGCGACGTAATTCAAATGAGAGTCTGGTTGTCGAACAAACTCAACCACAAATCTCTGCACCCCATAACCTATTAAAAACACACCTGACACACGCAAGGCTGCCCTAGGCTTAGATGAGTATACCCAGACCAGAACAAACAGAAGGATACCTTCCAACGCTAACTGATAGAGCTGTGATGGATGCCTTGTTAACAAGTCTACATGGGGGAATACCATACCCCATGGCAAGTCTGTAGGACGCCCCCAAAGCTCTCCACCAATAAAGTTACCTAAGCGCCCTGCACCTAGCCCAATAGGTACGATGGGGGCCACAAAATCCATCACCTGATAAAATTTAAATCGATTTTTACGGGAAAACCAAACAACTCCAGCAATTACACCTAACAAACCACCATGAAAAGACATGCCACCTTCCCATACGCGCAACAACATTATTGGTTGCGCTAAAAAGGCTTCAAATTGATAAAACAGCACGTAACCTAAGCGACCACCTAGCACCACGCCAAGCGCTCCAAAAAAGATCAAATCACTCACTTGATATTTAGTGAACCCAGCAGCTTCGGCACGACGATTGCCTAACCATAAAGCAGAGCCAAAGGCTAATAAATACATCACCCCATACCAGTGAATCGCCAGCGGGCCTAACTGTATAAGAACTGGGTCAATATCGGGGAAAACCAGCATAATATTCCTTAAAACCAAACACTTATTAACATTCGTAAACCCACCAATAACAGCATCCATGCAAACAATCGTTTGAGCATTCCTGGTGATAGACGATGGGCGATCTTAGCACCGAAAGCGGCTGCTATAAAACTGGTAGACACTATACCAAGTAATGCAGGTAAATAGATGTAGCCTAAACTGAGTGGTGGCAACATTGGGTTGCCCCACCCCAATACGCCGTTAGATAAAGCGCCAGCAATAGCAATGGCAAATCCACAAGCACTAGCGGTTGCTACCGCTTTTTGCATGACTAATCGACGATTAGATAACCATGCTACCAACAAGTTGCCGCCTCCAATGCCAAACAAGGCAGAAACCCAGCCTATTAAAACGCCAATAAACCCTAAGCCAATAGTGCCTGGAAACTCCAATGCATTTTTACCAGACTGCCAAAGCATCATTCTTAGACTTAAGAAAATAGCAAACGCACCAAAACTAGCTTGTAAGTAGCTCGCCGGGATAGTTAACGCTGTGTTAACACCCATTATTGATCCAGCAAACATTCCCACGGCAATTGGCTTAACTAAATGCCATTCGATGGCGCATTTTTTATGGTGCGCTCGCATGGCACTCAAAGAGGTAAAAACAATGTTGGCTAGAGAGGTTGCTATAGCCATATAAAATACGATTTCAGGGTTAATACCCTGCAGATTAAACGCCAACACCAAAGCTGGCACGACAATAACACCGCCACCAATGCCAAATAAGCCTGCTAATAACCCAGCGATCGAACCAAGGGCCATATAAGCAAAAAAAATCATGCGTTCACATCTAACTAAGAAAGAGGCTATTATCTACGCTCCACTCTATAAGCGCAAAGTTTAGGATAGATAAATATTCATGTGCCTCATTGTTTTAGCTCACCAGCTCAATAGCGAATACCCACTCATTCTGGCAGCCAATCGTGATGAGTTTTGCCATCGTCCAACTCAAAATATGCATTGGTGGCCCGATATTGAAATTTTAGCAGGCAAAGATCTTCAAGCAGGCGGCACCTGGCTGGCACTGCACAAAAATGGCCGTTGGGCTGCAGTGACCAACTTTCGTAAGGTCGTTACCAGTAACGTGACTATTGATCAATCAACGGCACTCAAATCAAGAGGACACTTGGCCCTCAGTTTCCTCAGTCAACATAAAAGTGCTCTGCATTTTGCCAATGCGCTTCAAAATGATCAGTGTGCAGGCTTCAACTTACTACTTTGGGATAATCATGAGCTCGTTTTTTGTGCCAATGAAGAACAAAACCAGCCACGAGTTTTAGCTGCTGGTTTATACGGCCTGAGTAATGGCCGCTTAGATAGTGATTGGCCCAAAGTTAACCATGTTAAAGCCATTTTGCAGCAGTCTTTAAATCGACCTCCACACCACCAGCAACTGCAGCAGATGATGCAGGATTCGCAGGTTGCTGAAGACCATAATCTACCCAATACCGGCATTGCCAAAGCTTGGGAAAGACGTCTATCTTCTTGTTTTATTAATGCGCCTGAATATGCTTATGGTACCCGCACTTGCATTAGTTTGTATCGTGATAAGTTTGGCAAC
This sequence comes from uncultured Oceanospirillaceae bacterium, assembly GCA_913052465.1. GTDB lineage: Bacteria > Pseudomonadota > Gammaproteobacteria > Pseudomonadales > Balneatricaceae > Njordibacter. Next base: position 3,492 of record CAJXEN010000003.1, on the reverse strand, counting down.
ATGGATGTCCACGAAACCTGCTTTGACCATTCACCACCGCAACAACAACACTTTAAATGGACCAACAAAAAAGCATGCATACCAGCCTAATTTTCATTAATGGTCTCGCCTTAAGCATAGGATTAATTGTTGCTATTGGCGCTCAAAATGCCTTCCTATTAAACCGAGCTTTGCGTAACCAGCATCAATATGCAGTGGCTATTTTTTGTAGTGTGACGGATGCCAGCCTTATCTGTTTGGGTATATTTGGTATGGGTTCTTTAGTGCAAGCGCAGCCTCAATTATTATTTTGGATCACTTGGGGTGGCGTGGTATTTTTATTTATTTATGGCGCACTATCTTTTAAGGCAGCGACTAAAGAACACGCAATGCAAGAAGATTATGGGGTAAGTGAATACTCACTTGCTAAAGCGCTCACTATTGCAGCAAGTGTTAGCCTACTCAACCCCCATGCCTACTTAGATACCGTAGTCCTTTTGGGTGGTATTAGTAGTCAGTATCTGGGGAGCGACAAAATATGGTTTGGATTTGGCGCCGTGAGCGCTTCTTTTATTTGGTTTTTCTGTTTAGCTTGGGGGGCTCGCTGGCTCATGCCTATATTTAAAAACCCCTTAGCCTGGAGGGCACTGGACGGCTTTATTGGCGTTATTATGTGGAGTATTGCGGCAGGGTTAATTGCCCACATATCGGCTATGTAACCTTGTAAGGCCAGCTGCCTTAAGGTTATCTCGTATCACTTGCTGCACACCTTGACTACCAGCTTGCTGGAGCGCTTGTTGGAGCATCTGTTGAGCTTGCGTTAGTGTAAAGTTACGGATGACGGACTTCACTTTTGGCAGGCTAGCCGCATTCATCGACAAACTGTCGTACCCCATACCCATAAGCAACAAAGCACCAGCAGGATCACCAGCTAACTCACCACATAAACTCACTGGAATGTCAGCAGCTTTGGCGGCATCTACTACCTGTTGTAACGCCATCAATACCGCAGGGTGCATGGTGTGATACAAATCTGCCACCCTTGGGTTATCTCGATCTACCGCCAATATATATTGAGTTAAATCATTACTACCCACAGACATGAAGTCCACTCGCTCAGCAATATGCCTGGCCTGATATACAGCAGCAGGCACCTCCACCATCACGCCAATGGGTGGACGCACCAACTTATAACCTTCTTCACATAATTCAGAATACGCCTGATCTATCCAACGAATAGATTCATCAACTTCGCTCACGTGGGTGATCATAGGCAACATAATACGAAGATTATCTAAGCCTTCACTGGCCTTCAGCATCGCTCGAATTTGCACTAAAAATATTTCTGGATGATCTAAGGTCACGCGAATTCCCCGCCAACCTAAAAACGGGTTATCTTCTTTAATAGCAAAATAAGGTAGGTTTTTATCACCGCCTATATCCAAGGTGCGCATCGTCACTGGAAAAGGTGCAAAGCCTTTTAGTTGTGTACGATAACAATCAGTTTGCTCATCTTCAGATGGAAAGTGTTCCTTTATCATAAAGGGCACTTCGGTGCGGTATAACCCAACTCCCTCAGCACCCTGATCCAATGAACGGCTTACATCCAAAGGTAAGCTAGTATTTACTAACAAAGGCACTATGTGATGGTCACGTGTTTGCGCAGGCACATTCCGCAGCACTTCTAGTTCTTTGGTGAACGAGGCTTCTTCAGCAATCGTTTGTTCATATTGACGACGCAGATCCTGACTTGGATTGAGGAAGATGCGCCCTATGTAGCCATCAATAACGACCTCTTGGCCTTCCATACGTCGGTACGGGAAGTCTACCGCACCCATAACCGTAGGAATGCCCATAGAACGAGCCAATATAGCAGCATGTGAGTTATTGGAACCCAGGGTAGAGATGATCGCTTTAAGTTTATGGGCAGGAACTTCTGCCAACATTGTTGCTGTTACTTCCTCTGCCACCAAAACTGTAGCATCTTCAAATTCTCGCACTTCGATATTAGTTTGCTGCAACTCTGCCAAAATACGCCGACCAAGATCTCGGATATCAGTAGCTCTTTCCCTTAAATAAGGATCATCCATAGCTTCGAATGCACCAATGTGAGTCTGCACAACTTGCCGTAACGCACCCTGGGCCCATTGGCCTTGACGTATTTTCTGTACCACTTCCCCAGCCAAGGCGTTGTCATCTAACATGCGCATATAAACTTCGAACAGTTCTTGTTCTTGATTTTTTAGGTTACGGGCTAAGGTGCGGCTGACAATCTTTATTTTACGACGCACAGCCTCTAGCGCCGTTTGAAAAGCCTCGACTTCAGTTTCAGGATTACGGCAGCGCCGATCTGGCACCTTGTCTAGGTCCGCTGGTGGCGCTATTACGGCAACATACCCAATAGCTACTCCACCAGAGCCACTCACACCTTCGTAAGCCACATCTAAACTAGCTTCATTGGCTAAGGCGTCTTGCCTTAAACCACCACCAGTGGCTTCAGCGTGGGCAATAAACCCAGCCAATTGAGCCGACAAAGTGATCAGCATTGCTTCTTCTTCGGCGCTAAATTGACGTTCGTTACGTTGCTGAACAACTAGGATACCCAACACTTTACGGTGGTGAATAATAGGCACGCCTAAGAAAGAGCTAAAGGCCTCTTCACCAGTTTCTTGCACATAATGAAAATTAGGATGGTCTGCAGCACACGTTATATTAATGGTCTCAGCTTTAAGCCCCACCAACCCTACCAAACCTTTGCCTGATGGCAGGCAAGCTTTACCAATAGAAACTTGGTTAAGGCCCTTCGTAGCCATAAGTACAAAGTTGTCTGTTTGCGGAAAATGCAAGTATATAGAGCATACATCTGTGCGCATGGCACGCCGAACTTGCTGCACTACCAAGTTCAGGGCCGATTGCAAATCCTCGGCGGCGCTCACCGCTTGGATTATTTTACGCAGACTGTGCAGCATTCAGTGTTATTCCTAATTATAAATTATTGGCTCTGAGCTTCGCTTGGAATAATTAAACTATGATGATAAACCAGGCGCGAATGACGCAGACAAAGCTCTTTCATGGCACGACGATAAACCTCTCGTTTAAACGAAACAACTTGGTCTACAGGGTACCAGTAACTGACCCACTCCCAAGCATCAAATTCTGGGCTATTGGTAGTGCCCGTTTGAACTGCAGCATCCGGTGCTAACATGCGTAATAAAAACCACTTTTGTTTTTGACCAATACATAACGGTTGCTGGCCCTGGCGTATCATCCGCTTAGGCAAACGATACCTTAACCAACCTCGAGTACAGGCAAGCACCTCTACGTGTTCTGGCAACAAGCCAATTTCTTCTTTGAGTTCCCTAAATAAGGCTTCTTCTGGTGTTTCGTGGGCGTCAATACCCCCTTGAGGGAATTGCCAAGCATCCCAACCTACACGTTTTGCCCATAGCACTTGGCCCTGGGAGTTTGCCAGAATAATACCTACATTGGGGCGAAAACCATCTTTATCGATCA
>CAJXEN010000002.1 GCA_913052465.1 uncultured Oceanospirillaceae bacterium | reverse complement strand
TCGTGCTGCTGGAATACAGACTTTTGTTTCTTTTTAGTGGCTAAGCCTTTTTGTTTACGCACTTGATAACTGGAAGGCGACAAATTCTTAGCAACGATGGATTTTTTTTATGGGGCTTACTTAAAAGTCACACCAGCTACGGCAGGCATTTTCTTTTTGACACGAGTCATGTGGGTTCAGCTCAATGGCATTAGTAATAATATATAGTAATTTTACCATGCTTCAGTATTAGTTTGGGCGCCATATGCTTATTTTTTTTACAGCTCTGCTGTAAAATTACGGTAACAACACAGAATCCAATACAGCTGTTAAATAATGACTATATGGTGACAAAGTAATACCAGAATATGTTGCTATACTGTTTTCGTAATCAAGGGACTGATCCAAATAGATCATTGGGTTGTCCTAGCTGTGGGGCAGCTCTGTATGCTACTTTGACGTTAAATAAATTGCCGGCACAATAGTCTGTAATTATTACTCTGGTCATTTAGGGCGTAATATTTGCGCATTTTTTTAAATTTAAAAAGTCTACAGTTTTTGGTTCACATGTTGCTTGGTCCAATAATCGTTATCGGTACGTAAACCCATGGCATTGTCCTAGGCAAGCTACAACAGTCACTTTGCCAGTGCCCTAACTTCGACTATAACGAACGCAACGCAAAATTTCGTCATAAGCAATCGTCATAGCGGGCCATTCTAGGTTTTTTATTATCGGTGCTACGGCTATGCCTTTAACCATTAGCCCCATTTGATACTGAATCACAGACACAGCCGAACTGGCTTCTTGTGGTAGGTTATTAAAGGCAGATGTGTACAGGTATATGGGAGCAAATAGTTCTGGATAAACTAGGTGATTTGGCAATACGGGAATACACCCTAACTGCACTGCTTCTAGCACAGCTAGCCCTTGAAACTCATGCAGCGCCGTAGACAGTACTATATCGGCTGCCGCCAGCCAACTAAGGTAGTGATGACGGGATTCAGCATACCCAAATTGAATAATTTGAGTACTGAATTCATCTTTTATTTGTTCAAATTCGATGGGTTGTTTACGAAACTTCTGCCCTAGAACACAAATCTGGAAGTCTATATTTCTTTTACCTAGTTCTCGTAATATGGCTTGCAGAAGTTGTGGACCCTTGTCGTATTCCCATCGCGCAGCCCAAACTAACCGTAAAGGTGATACGCCCTTTCGTTTAGGCCACAAATTTTGATAGTCTTGGTGGCTATTGTCTGTGAGAGACCTTAAGGGTACTGGCAACACAGAGCTTTTTTCGTCTAATAGTTGAGCCACATCTACAGGCATCTTTTCTGGTAATTGGTTGAGTAACTCTTTGATCCCTGACATAAAACTTTGTTGGTTGTATCGACTATTAAATAACAACTTATCAGCAGCTAAAGCACCGTATAAAGTCACTATTTTAGGGTCTAAATGGTGTTTTTTGTTGGAATGACTAAGGGGATAAATAAACTGATTTTCATGGAAATATAGAATTGACGGTACATGTGCCAAGTTAGGCACAAACCCTTTGAGGGAGGCTAAATCAACCATGGAGGTAGCAATAACTAAATCATAGGGCTGGTCTAAAGTGGCTCTTTCTCCCAAAGCCCATTGCATACTATTGCCCCGAATACGCCAACTAAAATATCTCCCTGGCAATACTAACTGGGTCCAATCAGAGCTTGGGAACTGAGCTACTAGCCCCTCACGCCAATATTGATGACTTTGAGCATCGTAAGCTGAAAGTAATAAAATACGCATTAATTAAACAACACGGTCTAAAAAACGGGTCACCAAACGACAAAAAAGCTCTGGTTTTTCGGCATGTAACCAATGCCCACAATCGGCCATGATTTTAAGCTGTGCGCTGGGCAACAAAGCATCAAAAGCAGGCTTATGTTGAGGTAATATGTAAGCAGAGTTAGCACCCTTAAGTACCATAGTTGGGCCAGAGTAGGCTTGTTTAGCAGAGAGTATGTCAGGCTCAGGAGCTGCATTGATCGCTTGATAGTTCTCGTTGATGGCTTTGAGGTTGTAGCGAAAAGCAAACATGCCACTTTCATTTTTATAAAGGCTTTTAAGTAAAAACTGACACACACTAGCATCTGGTTGGTAGGCCATAAGTATATCTAAAGCCTCTTTACGTGACTTTAACGTGTCAAGATTAATACTATTGAGGCCTGCTAATATTTTCTGGTGATGGGGTTGATAAGATACTGGCGCTATATCTGCTACTAGCAGGCTTGTTATACGTTGTGGGTGATTAAAGGCCAGTTGCATAGCCACCTTGCCTCCCATGGAATGACCTAAAAGGTCAACCTGTTGTAACCCCAGCCAGTTTAAACTTTCTATCACATCCTCAGACATAGAGACATAGTTTATCAACGGATCGTGAGGCGACATACCATGGTTACGCAGGTCCATAATAATCACACGACGATCTTGCGCCCAAACTAAGGCTTGGCTACGCCAATTATCTTGGGCACCAAAAAGGCCATGTAAAACCACTAGAGGGTATTTACCATGAGTGTTAAATTGAAGGGTATTGAGTAGCATTAGCTTACATCAACAGCGACTTCTTCCACAGGGATTTCGAAGTCATACACTTGTTGCCATGGTTGTTGTGGGGGTCTCTCCCACGCAGTACCTGCGTTTTGGTCTAACAAAGCGTTTAGGCTTGAGTCCGCTTCACACATAGGCTCCAATGGGAAAGGTTCTAGGTTGGAGAACTGTTCTAGGAATTCAGGCGTTTCATAACCAGTGAACAAGCGCCAACCTGTGTCATTACCATGCTCTGGTATGGTTTTGTACATAAAACGGACGGGCAAGGCATTGTCCCCCAAAGCTAGCTTGGAGACTCGTGCCATGTGCCCCTGCCTTGTTTGGCGAGGGGTATCACCAGCATTGTTGATGACAGGTGGATGCTGTTTTTTTATCATTATTTATACCGTTAAACCAAGATGTGTTACATGATAACGAAGGTGCTCCTCGATAAAGCTACTAATATAATAATAGCTATGGTCGTAGCCCTCACGCTCACGGTAGTCTACTGGATGTTGCAAGCGCTCACAGGTTGCATTAAATAACTCTGGCATCAGCTGATCTTTATAAAACGGATCGCTGGTACCTTGGTCGATTAACAAATTTTGGGGTGCAATGCCTGCTGCATGGTTTATTTGCACCAACTGGTTAGCATCCCACTGAGCCCAAGAGGCCTCATCTTTACCTAAATAAGCTGTAAGACCTTTTTGGCCCCAAGGGCACTTTGAAGGTGAAGCAATGGGTGCAAAAGCCGACACTGAAGCGTATCTACCTGGGTTCTTTAAGGCACAAATTAACGCGCCATGACCTCCCATGGAGTGGCCACTAATGGCTGCTTGCTCGCTCACTGCAAAGTTGCTTTGAATGAGTTGTGGTAATTCTTCGGTAACATAGCTGTACATGTTGTAAGCAGCAGACCATGGCGCTTGAGTAGCGTTGACATAAAAGCCTGCGCCAGTGCCTAGATCATAAGCCTCGTATTCGCCCTCAATATTGGCGTTACGTGGGCTGGTATCAGGCATGATAAGAGCCATGCCTAATTGAGCCGCTACAGAAAATGCACCAGACTTCTGGCAGAAGTTTTCATCATTACAGGTGAGTCCAGATAACCAATAGAGTGCGGGCACCTTGTTTACTTGAGCGCTTAAATTAGGGCCTTGCTGCGATTGAGGTGGCAAAAAAATAGCGAAGGTCATTGTGCCGTTGCACATGGCAGATTCATGTTGCATACGCAATAAACGACCGCCGCTAACCTTTACTTCTGAAAGTTGATTTAAAGACATACAAGGCCCCCTAAAAAATCACTACAGAACGAATGCTTTCGCCACTGTGCATTAAGTCAAAGGCTTTGTTGATGTCTTCTAAGCCCATTGTGTGTGTCACCATTGGGTCAATCTTGATTTCACCATCCATATAGCGCTCTACGTAATCAGGCAACTGCGTGCGGCCTTTACCACCAAAAGCAGTGCCACGCCAGACTCGTCCCGTTACAAGTTGGAACGGCCTCGTAGTGATTTCTTGCCCTGCCCCTGCCACACCAATAATTACAGATTCGCCCCAGCCCTTATGGCAACACTCTAAGGCTGAACGCATAACGTTTACATTACCAATACATTCAAAGGAGAAATCCACGCCACCATCTGTGAGGTCTATAATCACATCCTGAATAGGCCCTGAGTAGTTTTTAGGGTTAATACAATCAGTGGCACCCAACATTTTGGCCATTTCAAACTTATCTTCATTAATGTCTATAACAATGATTCGCCCAGCACCAGCCATTACCGCACCCTGTACGGCGCTCAAACCAATACCACCCATGCCAAATATGGCTACAGAATCACCGGGTTGCACTTTAGCAGTATTTAGGACGGCTCCAATACCTGTAGTAATGCCGCAGCCTAACAAACACACTTTATCTAACGGCGCTGCCTTATTGATCTTTGCTAAGGCGATTTCTGGCACAACTGTGTACTCAGAAAAAGTAGAGGTACCCATGTAGTGGAATAAAGGTAGGCCATCTAATGAAAAACGGCTGCTGCCATCAGGCATTAAACCTTTACCTTGGGTGCCACGAATGGCTTGGCAAAGGTTAGTTTTACCTGACAAACAAAATTTGCACTGGCCACATTCTGGTGTGTAAAGTGGAATAACATGGTCACCCACGGCAAGGCTAGTAACGCCTGCACCTATTTCCTCTACTACACCACCACCTTCGTGGCCTAATACGGATGGGAAGATGCCCTCTGGATCATCACCAGATAAGGTGAATGCATCGGTGTGACATACTCCAGTTGCAACCATACGTACCAATACTTCAAAGGCTTTTGGGCCTTCTACATCAATGTCTGCAATAGTTAGTGGCTGGCCTTTAGCTAAGGCCACAGCGGCTCTTGATTTCATGTTGTTAGGTGTCCATAAAGTCGATTAAGTAAGTGGCGTGTTGTTAGTAATGTTGGCTCTGTACCAAGTGACCAGTTCACTTGAGGTGCCTCGCATAACCACACGATCCTGTTTAAGGGACAGTTGGTAGTCATACATGGGGTCATAATAATGGATGAGTAAGTAGCAAATCCAATCTTTATGATTGCTAAGGTTATGTTGCTTAGATTGCAGGTTTAAGGCCTTTTCAAGTAGTTTAACAAGATGTGCATGGGCTTCACTACCTAAACGTTTACGAATTCTATTAATGCTTTGTAATAGACTATCACCAAAGGCTAAAAAAGCCTCATTGGGGTCTATAAGTTCTTGCTCCCAAGCTGTGACAGCCTTAACTACATACTCACCAAAAATACGCTCTACTCGCTGGTCAAAGTCATCACTTAATACCATTATTGGTGAAGATTTTAGTTTTTCCTGAAGGCTTATAGGCAGTAAGCGACAGCCCACCAAGCGACTTTCGTCTTCGTAGATTACTGGTGCATTAGCGGCTCGTTTTAGTTTCATTAAAGCGATAGCCAAATTGTTTTCAAAGGTAATTTGGCTGGGTTGCTCTTCTATATATTTACCAAAACTAGAGCCGCGATGTTTAGCAATACCTTCTAAGTCGATGGGGCGATCAAACTGCGGTAATATTTCGGTCTTACCAGTGCCAGTGCGGCCACTGAGTACAAACGCAGGTACCTCTTCTATCAGGTGGTCTAAACGTTCAAGCAAATGAGAACGCAGCGCTTTATAGCCACCCTCAACAAAAGGAATAACAATGCCCGCCTCTGCCAGCCATTGCTGGCTAATTTTTGATCGAAGGCCTCCACGAAAACAATAGAGCACAGCTTCTGGGTGTTCACTAGCGAAGTTATGCCATTTTTGAACACGTTCCGCTTTAGTGTTGCCGTTAACTAACTGATGGCCTAGAGCGATAGCAGCCTCTTGGCCTTGTTGCTTATAACAGACACCAATTTGTTGGCGTTCATCATCGTTCATTAGGGGTAAGTTAACGACGTTGGGAAACGCCCCCTTATCAAATTCTATAGGCGCTCGCACATCAAACATGGGACGTTGATGTAATAGTAAATCGTCAAATTCATCTGCCTTAATTGACTTTGGCATTTTTTTTGGTCTGCTTTGAGGAGCCACTTTAAATTACCTCGATCCAGTGTTTTTGCGTATCTTTTGGGGCAGATAAGCGTCCAATCCACACACACTCATGTGCTTGAGCACGGCAAATTTCTTCTGCTGCGCCGACTTGACTCTCTGCCACAGCCACCAATAAACCACCACTTGTTTGCGGGTCACACAGGATGTTCAACTGTTCCTCAGTGAGAGTTCCTAGCTTATGGCTATAGCTGGCAAAGTTCCTAGCACTGCCTCCTGGCACGCAGTCTTGGTTAAGGTAGTGTTGTAGATCTGTTAGTAAGGGGACTTTGTCGAACTCAATAAGGGCTTGTAACTGGCTTCCCTCACAGACCTCAACTAAATGACCCATTAAGCCGAAACCAGTAACGTCAGTCATTGCATGTACGCCCGTTAAAGGCGCCAACTTTGCACCTAAGTCATTGAGCTTCACCATACTGTCACGAGCCAAGTTTACATCTGCTGGTCGGAGTATGCCGCGTTTTTCAGCTGTAGTTAAGATGCCTATACCCAAGGGTTTGGTAAGCATTAATCGATCACCAGCTTGAGCTTGGTCATTGCGTTGAAGGTGCTCTAACTCCACTCGGCCGGTTACGGCTAGCCCAAATATAGGTTCTAATGCATCTATACTGTGACCACCTGCGAGGCAAATGTTGGCCTGTGCACATACCGCTCGTGCGCCATCTATCACCATGGCAGCAATTTCTGGGTCCAATTTATCAACAGGCCATCCTAATATGGCAATGGCCATTAATGGCTGGCCACCCATTGCATAAACATCACTAATCGCATTAGTGGCTGCAACGCGGCCAAAATCAAAGGGGTCATCAACGATAGGCATGAAAAAATCAGTGGTACTGATAATGCCAGAACCATCACCCAAATCAAACACTGCGGCGTCATCACGGGTTTCGTTGCCCACGAGTAAATTAGGGTGAGAGAATTTGGGTAGCTGTGATTGTAGCATCACATCAAGTACTTGGGGCGAAATTTTACAGCCACAACCAGCACCGTGGCTATATTGGGTAAGTTTAACTGAGCTCATGATTAATCAGACAAATTAACAAAGATAGCAGTATACCCAGTTTATACCTATTGTGCTGCGCCTCAATTGCGAAACCTATCACCAATCCATCCATCAACAATTATCATTGTTATTCAACAGAAGAAGATTCTAGTATTAGTGCTGCTAGTTGCCTCACTTCACGCTGTAAGCCTTTATGAGTGTTGTTTTGTGCTGCATTCATTACTATTTTTTTGCGTTTTTTATCCGCTAATTGTCTGTGCAATAAATACAACGGTCCACTAAAGCCTGCAAGCCCTTGTGCCAGTATCCTTAACAGCTTCTGCTGTTGCTGGCGTTGGTGATCTATAGTTACAGTTGGAAGATCTGCCCAATGCAGGTCTTGCCAAGTTTGCGAATTTACTGAGCCAAACCAAATGTCTTTGCCAAAATTTAAGTAACCTTGCAAGTGATAGCTTAGGTCTTTGGTCATTTGTGTGGCCGCATCACTTATGGGGCGTATCACCTGCACACTATTGAGCCCAGTAGCCGCGTCTGCTCGTATTCCAAGCCATGCAGGTAAAAAGTTGTTGGTACGCCAAAACCTTAAGGTATCGTTGCTTGCAGAAAAACTGGCACCAACAAAGTCCACGTGAGACTGTTTTGCCAAACTATAAATCTGTTGCAGTAAAGCCGACCCTAGTCCCTTTCCCTGTAGCGACGGCAACACTACTAGGCGTTGGATACGCCAACTGTGCATTTGACAAGCGTTTGAAAAGCTAGCTTGCTGGGCTAAAATTTGCGCTAAAAGATGGCCTTGAATACGTCGTGTTCCTAGCGTAATTTGCTGGGCTAATTCAGAGTCTAAACCACCCTCACAGGCCACCCATGCTAACCCAGCTAGTTGACTGCCGACATAACACAGATGAATCTTATGTTCAGGGTGATCAAGCAATATCCGCAAGTCTTGGGGGGTGGTTTGGTAGTGAGCCAACATGAGTAATGCGTAAACCTGCCTCAATAAGTTATTATCATAAGCCAATTGCTGGCCTGTTACCTGACAGTAATTGGGTAATTGTTTAGAGTCATAGGGTAACTTTTTTCCAACATTTGGCGTCTTTACATCACATAAAAAACTACTTCGGATAAACTCTTCTAACGGGTCATTGGTCTGCCAGCGCATAGGTTGGGTTAATTTCATTACCTTACAGGCCCGTCCAAGGTCATTAATAATATGTGGTAACTTAAGTCGATAACCTTGACCACTGCCCTCATAGCCATCTTGCGTGGACGATAAAACGACTAAATCATAGTAGTCGATTAGCTTTTTCAGCTGCGACAGAGGCACAGATGCAGCTTCATCAACGATTAGCATACCTCCCTCTGGGCGCATCTTTAATAGGGTGTCTAAGGCATAAAAATTGATCTTTTGTGGCGCTGCAGTATGTATCATAGCGCCAAGGGCCCGTTTGCTCGGCGCAGTGACTATAATGCTATTGTGAATCTGCTCGTGTCTGGCATTTTTGCTAATGGCTTTAATTAGCCACCCTAAGCAAGATGATTTGCCCCTACCTCTATGAGCATCAATAGTAAAAACCATAGGCGTTTGTCTATCATAGACAGTAATAAGTTGATCAATAATGCCCTGTTGTTGGGCCGTAGGCTCAAACCTCATCGAGGTTTGTGTGAGGTCAGATAATGGCTGCCAAATATCGCTTTTTAGTTGATCATTATGGCCATATACCTGCGACTGCAAAACGTATACTGCGTCATGGCTTTGCCATTGCAGTTGCCACCATTGGATAAAATATGAATGAGCATTGCTGGCTAGTTGGCCATAATTTTTTAGTTGAGTATCAAAATTACTATGCCATTGATGCGTGTCTGGTGTAAGTAAAACTAATACACCCCCTGCAGAAACCGTTCCGCTAAAGCCACAAAAAGCGTTGGCATTAAACCCACTATGTGCATTGTAGACCACATATTGGTTACATGTGCCTAAGAACTGATTAGCTTGATCCGAGCTGATGTATTGGTGGTTTGTATACAAAATTTGGTCATTTTTTATTACATCTATCCACAAGCACGAGGAACTAGCGCGAGTCAGTTCTTGCGCCTGAGCGATACCTTGCTCTTGTGACATTGCCACCACTAACATCAAACGATGGCCGTTTAATCGTGCCATTAATAGCGGTTCACGAAAATCAGCTAATAGTGGAATAGGGTGCAAAGTAGTCCAATCCTTGGTGGCTATGAGTGGCATTTATTGTACACTTAGAAGTAACAATAAACGATGTCAAAAACAATATGCAAAGAATAGCAGCTACCTGCCCTCATGATTGCCCAAGTGTTTGCGCCTTAGAAGTAGAGCGTATAGACAGCCATACCATCGGTGGCGTTTATGGTAGCAAAAGCCAGACCTATACTGATGGTGTTATTTGCGCAAAGGTGGCCCGCTATAAAGACCGCATACACCACCCTCAACGTCTGACTCAGCCCCTAATGCGTACTGGTGCCAAAGGCATAGAGGCGTTTGAACCTATTGGCTGGGATCAAGCTATGGCGATGATGGTTGATAAATTCACCAAAATTACCAGTAAATATGGTCCTGAGGCCATTTGGCCTTATCACTACGCAGGCACTATGGGGTTAGTTCAAAGGGACTCTATAGACCGGCTTAGCCATGCTTTAGGTTATTCACGTCAAAAATCTACCATTTGTACGACTTTAGCTGACGCCGGTTATACTGCAGGTGCTGGACTTAAGCGAGGTATCGATCCACGTGAAATGAAGTATTCATCGCTTATTGTGGTGTGGGGTGGTAATCCAGTGCACACCCAAATTAATGTCATGAATCACATTAATAAAGCTCGTAATAACAATAAATCCAAGTTAATTGTTGTAGATCCGTACCAGACAGCAACGGCGCAAAAAGCCGATTTACACCTGATGCTAAAACCTGGCACTGATGGCGCTTTGGCTTGTGCCGTTATGCATTGTTTATTTAGAGACGGATACGCTGACTGGGATTATTTGAATAAATACACGGATGACCCATGCGGGCTAGAAAAACATCTACAAACAAGAACACCAGCATGGGCGTCAAACATTACAGGCTTAACTGAAGCAGACATAGAAACCTTCGCGCAATGGTATGGTGCCAATCCCCAGTCATTTATTCGCTTAGGATATGGCTTCAGCCGCAGCCGCAATGGTGCTTTTAATATGCATGCGGCCTCGTGTTTACCAGCAGTGACTGGCGCTTGGAAACACTTGGGTGGTGGAGCCCTTTACACTAACAGTGCTATGTATCCAGTAGACTTAAATATTATCAGAGGTTTGGATTGCCTTGATGAAATTACCCGAGAATTAGACCAATCACGTATTGGTCCAATACTTACTAATAATAAAAAAGACTTGCAAGGTAAGGCGCCTATTAAAGCCCTGTTCATTCAAAACACTAATCCCTTAGCGGTATGCCCCGAATCAAATTTGGTGCGACAGGGTTTTGAACGTAATAATTTGTTTATTTGTGTGCATGAGCAGTTTATGACAGAAACAGCTGCTATGGCAGACCTAGTCCTACCTGCCACTATGTTTTTAGAACATGATGACATTTATTTAGGGGGCGGCCACACACACCTTCAAATCAGTCGTAAAGTCATTGAGCCACCTGGCCAATGTCGCAGTAATTTATGGGTTATTAACGAGTTGGGTCGACGTTTAGGTAGCCAGCATGAAGGCTTTAAAATGTCTGAAGTAGCGCTTATGAAAGACTGCGTAGAGCGAGGTGGCGTAGTTGATTGGAAAACCTTATGGCAAAATAATTTTGTAGACTGTGCGTTACCCTTTGAGGATGCACATTACTTAAATGGCTTTGGTCATAGTGATGGTAAATTTCATTTTCGCCATGGCTGGGATGAGCTCTTGTTAGGTAAGGTTAATACCTCTTCGTTTGCCGACCATGTTGCGATCACTGACCCTACCACAGCTAAACAGCGATGGCGCTTGGTAACGGCCCCTGCCCGTCATTTTTTGAACACAAGTTTTACTGAGACCCCATCTTCACTGAGGTTGGAGAAGCAACCAGACCTAATGATTCACCCTAAGGATTGCTTAGCTTTAGGTGTGAAAAATGGCGACCTTGTTGAAATAGGTAATTCAAGGGGGCAACTTATTTTGCCTATTAAAGAGTATGCAGGATTGCAACAGGGGGTTTTAGTGTGCGAATCTATTTGGCCCAATAAAGCCTTTATTGGCAAAGTGGGCATTAATGCCCTTACCAGCGCAGAACCAGGCTTACCATATGGTGGTGCAGTATTTCATGACACCAGCGTGTGGCTGAAGCCTTGTAGTAAAACTAACTAGTTATACGGATACCGAACTCAGCAAGCGTCCAGCCTGGGCTTTAGGTAGTGTAATATTAAGCTGGTGTAAAACATGCCAGGCCATCACTTGATTACTAGACATAAAGTAACAGCCATAACGCTGCTCTAGTTCATGTAACTTGGCTATTGCTTTAAAGTTAGTGCAAGAAATAAATACTGCATCTGGCAACACTTCAAGACCATCAATTAGCTGATCAATCAATATAGGTAAATGATCTGGGTTCATGGCGCCAATGTCACGATCTAGTGTTAGGTCCAAGCTGCCCCAACGTGTAATGTTAAAACTGGCGTGAGTTAGCGCCTTATAAAAGGGTCTATTGACAGAGGCTAAGTAAGGAGAAAGCACCACCACATTTTGCGCCTTAATGTGTGCTAATGCAGCTTTGGCTGCACTAAATGGATTACTAGTAATTTGTTGTACGTTGCCCTGTTGAAGCAATTGATGCACCTTATCTTCACCTATCACTAAACTGCCAGACGTGCATCCGTAAGCGATCGCATCTAGCGTTACGTCCGGCAATATTAAGCTAGCACACTGACCTATCTGATGCGCCATGGTTAACAACGCCTCAGGAGTCACTTCTGCTTCACAGGCTATGCGAGCTACCAAAACCTCGATCGGTAAGCCAGTAAATAGTTCGCGCCATTCGGCTTCAAGCACCATGTCTGTTGCCAATACCACTAAGCCAATACGCACTGGTGTATCGCTTAACCCCAAAAAGTTTGGTTTCAAAGGTTTACAAAGGCTTGAAAAAGACTGCATTAAATAGTTCCTTAAGCAATTTAGTGGGTAATAGACTGACGTTGTATTTTGGACCATATGCGGTTGCTGAACAGCGTTATACTCGTAGCGGCTGCAATGCCAAATTTTTCACCAATGGTCTTTTTAGCAACGTACTCTATCAGTAATACATCACTTTTTTTAATGGCCTCTAGTAATACTTCATCTGAGGTGCCCACTGCGTCTACAAGGCCCATATCAATAGCTTGTTGGCCATACCATACATCACCATTAGCCACTTTATCTAAATCAAGTTGTGGGCGTTGTTGCTTTACCCAATGTTTAAATAAACTGTGAGTTTGCTGTAAGTCGTCTACAAACTTATCACGTCCCTTGCGTGTATTTTCACCCATTATAGTGAGGCTTCGCTTGTGTTCACCTGCAGTTAGCACTTCAACATCAATAGAGTGCTTTTTTAACAATCTGTGTACGTTAGGTACCTCTGCCACTACGCCAATAGAACCGACAAGGGCAAATGGTGCGGCAATAATATGGTTAGCCATACAAGCCATCATGTAGCCACCACTAGCCGCTATTTCGTCAACACAAATAGTGAGTGGGATTTTGGCAGCGTTAATGCGTCCCAGTTGCGATGCAGCCAAACCATAGGTGTGCACCATGCCACCGCTTGAGTCTAAGCGCATAATAATTTCATCAGTCACTTTAGCAACAGATATAATGGCACTAATCTCGTGACGTAGAAACTCTAACGCGCTGGCTTTTACGTCGCCATCAAAATCCAATACAAAGGTACGTTTTTTGGCTGTAGAAACATCCTCTTCCTCGCTTGTTTCTGCAGAGACATTTAGCTTAGTTTGCTTGGCCTGCTTTTTTGCATAAGCCTTATCTAGTTTAGTTTGGAGCTTGTCAGCTTTCTCTTGGCTTTTACGTAACTGCTTGAATTGGTATTTGTCCATCATGGCGTGATCTAGTGTATCCGTCATGTCTTCAAATTCTTCATTAAGATTTCGTACCTCGATGTGCCCAGCCTTACTGTGTTGGCGGCGGTTTTGTCCTGTCATTATTAAAAAGCCAATAACCACGACAGCTGCAACACAAAAAGTAATCACTTTAGCTAAAAATAACCCGTACTCGTACAAAAAATCTAACACGTAACTCTCCAGATATGGTTCTTGGGTACACTCAATAATACCCCATATTCTAGTCTAATTAGGACATAAAACCATAACGAAACATGCATCAAAGTTACAATTCAAACGGCTGTTTGATTTTATGTTAAAAAACCCATAGAATCGACCCCTCAAACTCACTACTAGGACTAATCCAATGGCAGTAGCAGAAATAATGGCACAAATGCAGTCTGCATTCGTCGCTGATGAAGCTGAAGGCTTACAAGCAACATTCCAATTTTGCATTTCTGATGATGATGATTTTTACGTAACCATTAATGATGCAAACTGCGATGCTAACCTAGGCAACCATGATGACCCTGAAATTACGATGTCTATGGACTCAGAAACACTTTCAGAAATTGTGTCAGGTGAATTAGATGGTATGGCAGCATTTATGGGTGGTCGTTTGCAGGCTGAAGGCGATGTTATGTTGGGTACACGGTTAAGCCAATTATTCAAAATGGGTTAATTTCACAGGCCACTCAATCGATTGCGGTTAGTGGCCTTTGTTTCTTAAGCGCTGCATTATTACTGCCTAGATAGCATTGCATAGGGCGGGATCTTTAAAGCATCGAACGGGATTACACGATTGCTGATGTCGTCTGCTAGAGTGACCGTTTACGCTTTATTAATGCCTTTTTAGGCGTTGAAAAAAATCACTCGAGAGCTAACTTATTGTGCTTATTGCAACCACAGGCATAGATCCCCCGATGCCTTTGAGACTGTTTCAAGCTTTAGTTGATGAGCATTAAGCTCTTCGATGGTCGCTAAAACCACAGGCAGATTGTTTCCTCTTAAGCTCACCATTCTGCTATTTGTGGTTGATTTGTCGTTAGCAGAAGACGTTTGTGTTGCCCACATCAAGTCAGTTTGACCACCAGTCATCAACAGGTATACGTCTGCTAAAATTTCAGAATCTAACAATGCTCCATGCAATTCCCGATGAGAATTATTAATGCCGTAGCGGCGACAAAGGGCATCTAGGTTGTTTTTTTGTCCGGGGTGTTGTTGTCTAGCTAGCTTTAAGGAATCTGTAATTTTACAAATATCAGCAATTTTTGGATAACGCTGCCCATTGGTTTTACCAGCTATCGCAAGTTCATTATCTAGGAAACCTAGGTCAAAGGGAGCATTGTGAATGATTAATTCAGCACCACGTACAAACTCTATAAACTCATCTGCAATGGCACAGAACAATGGTTTGTCTTGCAAGAACTCTTCACTAATCCCATGCACCGCATGAGCTTCCATCGGCATATCACGTTGTGGATTAACGTACTGATGAAAGTTTACCCCCGTAAGACGTCTATTAACCATTTCTAGGGCACCAACCTCAATTAATCGATGCCCCTGTTTGGGTTCTAAGCCTGTTGTTTCTGTATCTAATACTATTAATCGCACAATTTATTCCTGTGTAGCTTATGCCGTATGTTGTGCTGCACCGAGATTGGCAAGGTCATCAGCAATTTCGTTTTCCACATGGCCACTATGTCCTTTAACCCAGTGCCATTGTACCTCATGGGGTTGCACAGCCAGATCTAACATCTGCCAAAGATCAGCATTTTTCACAGGTTTTTTAGCAGCTGTACGCCAGTTGTTTTTACGCCAATTAAAAATCCACTCAGTAATACCTTTACGAACATATTGCGAATCGGTGGTTAGATCTACCTTGCATGGACGCGTTAATGCCTCTAGACCCTTGATAGCCGCCATCAGCTCCATTCTATTATTAGTAGTTAATGGTTCACCGCCATGCAACCGTTTTTCTTGATTTTTAAAACGTATCAATACCCCCCAACCTCCAGGGCCAGGGTTACCTTTACATGCACCATCGGTAAATAACTCAACATTATCTGTGGTCAATCAATTAGTCTCCAAACATTGTTTATTTTGGCTGGGTTGCCTTGTTGCTCCAGCTAAGCCAAAGCTTGGCTTGATCATTCTGTTACGCCAATGTGTTTTAAGTAAATGTACCCGTGTCTCTTGCTTTACTGCAGATAAAACATAACCAGAGCCCAACGGGTTTAAGAAGCAGGTGAGCCAAGGATTAGTCTTCCACTTAGCGGGTGAGCAATCATATACAGGCTTGATATCAAAGTCACCAAAATTGAGTAGCGTAAGCCAGTCTTTAAGCCTACTTTGAGCTAAGAAGTTTACACGCCATGGTACTCCGCGCTTGAGCCTGAGTTGTCGCCATAAGCCCCATAAGCTGAAAGGGTTAAAACCGGTGATCACAAGACGACCTCCAGAGTTAATGACTCGTGCAGCTTCGCGAAGGGTTTGATGAGGGTTGTCGCTCATATCTAAAACGTGCTGCAGTACAACTAGGTCTATGGCTTCGTTGGCGAGTGGTAATTGGTGTGGATCCATTACTGCATGGCCCTCCAACTGAAGGTTTGCCGTTAACGCCATAGCCCTTTTTATGGGGCTTTCAAAGCTCGAAGTAAGTTTGGCATTGAGCCCCAAATAGACACTGTAATGTCCAAATGCTCTAGGCATCAAAAAAGCCAGCTGTTGTTGCTCCTGGGCCATAAATGAGGCCCCTTTTTCAGTCTTTAACCAAGCAGCGAATTGTTGTTCTTCAAACTGGTAGGATTGTAAGTGGGTATGTTCAGTCATGGTCTATAATAAGGCATTATTATCTGCCTTGCTTGCGTAATTTAGCCAGCACCGCTACCCTGCGTTATGAAACCTAGATCTGAGAAAGTTCATATTATGCAGACAACAGCTTCCAATCTAATCATCACGCCACTTCCAGCTTTTGATGATAACTACATTTGGTCTATCGAAGATGTACAATCTGATTCTTTTATAGTGGTAGACCCTGGTGACGCACAGGTTGTTATTAACCACTCATCAAGAACACAAAAAAACCTTTGTGCTATATTGGTGACCCACCATCACGCTGACCACACGGGTGGTATCGCGGAACTAGTTAATCATTTTGGCAATTTACCTATTTATGGTCCAGTTAGCAGCCCTTACAAGGGAGTCACCCACCAGGTAAAAGAAGACGACACTTTAGATGTATTAGGTTTTACTTTTAACGTCATAGAAATTCCGGGCCATACTCTTGATCACATTGCCTATTATAATGACCAGCAAGGGCTGCTGTTTTGTGGAGACACTTTATTTTTGGCAGGTTGTGGTCGTGTGTTCGAAGGGACAGATCACCAAATGCATCAGTCTCTTAACAAAATCATGGCATTACCTGCCATGACTAAAGCCTATCCCACACATGAATATAGTTTAGCCAATTTAAAATTTGCTATGGTAGTGGACGGAGACAATGGGGCCTTAAAGTTAGCTCAAGAAATGTGTCAAGAAATTCGTGCAGAGAATGAAGTTACATTACCCACGCGCTTGGCTCAAGAATTGGCCATCAACCCTTTTGTACGCACCCATGATAGGGCTGTAATTGCTAGTGCAGAAAGCTTTAAGCGTAGGGAATTGCCACAGTCTAGTGAGGTTTTTGCGGCACTGAGGGAATGGAAAAACAGTTTTTAATCGTTAATAGTGATAAAAACTAAGGAACTATAAGAAGACTTAAGGTTCTATATTGAACTATGTGCCTGTCCTGCTAAAATTAGCGACCTTTTGAACTTTAAATTGTGATTATTATTTTGACACGAAATTTTGTACACCACATCTCTAAAGATGCCCTTAAGTCGACGTGTTTACTTGCCTTAGTTTTATTTCTTAGCGCATGCCAAACAACGCCTTTACAACCTCAGCTGTCTAAAAAAGATGCCATCAATTCAACCATGGCTAAGGTAATTATTCCGGTTGATGATTTAGATGAAGTAGTAGACACGCCACAAGAAGCTCTAGTATTTAATGAGATTCGCTATAATTCAGAAGCAGAACCGTACCTGTCGGCTGAAGCCATTGTTGAAAACATTACAAATAACAATTCTCTCGGTTGGTCTGAACTAGACTCAGAGGCTAGTACTTCCACGGCCGCTGATTTACTAGCAGAAGCGTACCAAAACGTTGACCAAAACATCACTTTAGACATAACGATCGAAGCTATTCCAGAGCCAATCGCGAAACTAGACCTTTGGCAACTTACTGTGGCCAATTACGGCTTAGGTCGTGTTGAGAACGCTCGTATTGATAAGTATTACAAATGGTACAACAAACACACAGAATATATGCGCCGTGTCACTACCCGGGCAAACCGTTACTATCATTTCATGTTACACGAAGCTTTAGATCAATCGCTGCCAGCAGAAATAGCATTGCTACCGATTATAGAGAGTGGTTTTGACCCCTTTGCCTATTCATCTGGACGTGCATCTGGTGCATGGCAATTTATCCCCAACACAGGTCTTGCTTTTGACCTAAAACAGAACTGGTGGTATGACGGTCGTCGAGATATTGTTGCGTCTACCAATGCTGCTCATAAATATTTATTAATGTTGCACAAAATGTTTGATGGCGACTGGTTACTTGCCATTGCCTCGTATAATGGTGGCCAAGGTACTGTGCTGAAGGCCATTAAACGCAACAGAAAGGCTGGTAAGCCTACAGATTTTTGGTCGTTAGACCTGCCTCAAGAAACCATGAATTATGTGCCTAAATTGTTGGCTGTAGCACGCGTTATTGCTGAGCAGGCGGGCACAGATAGTCTAAATAGTATTGCTGATGAAGCCTATTTTAAGTCGGTAAGTATCGGATCTCAGATTGACTTAGCTCAAGCTGCAGAAATGGCCAACATTACCACCGATGAAATGTATCGATTGAACCCTGCTTTTAATCAATGGGCCACAGACCCCCAAGGCCCGCACAACCTCCTTATTCCTATTGCTCATTTAGAAACTTTCAAAGCTAGTCTATTAGACCTGCCATCAAGTAAAAGAGTGGCGTGGGAAAGGTATAAAATAGTTTCAGGTGATAGCTTATTGGCGCTTGCTAATCAGTATCATGTGAGCGTTGATCTATTACGTACTATTAACAATATAGATGGCCATATGATTAGAGCGGGTAAAACCTTAATGATCCCTATTGCCAGCAAGGATGCAGCTGCTTACACTTTAAGTGCGGCTCAGCGGGTAATTAATAGACAGCAAAGAATTACTCAAACTCAAGCAGGACAGCGTATTGAGTATAAGATTAAAAGTGGTGACAGCCTTTGGAAAATCGCTAAAAAGTATAAGGTCAGTATTGCACAGATCGCAAGCTGGAATAAATTGGGTACTAAATCAGTGTTGCAGATTGGTGACCAGCTCAACATCTGGCCACGTAGTAGTGGTAATAAACTCCCTGCTAAGACCCAGCGTAATGTCGTTAAAAAGCTCACCTATAAGGTTCGTTCTGGTGATAACTTATCGGCTATTGCCCATCGATTTAGCGTGACTGTTAACGATATTCAAAAGTGGAACCAATCACTTAAGAAATACCTTCAACCAGGTCAGCAGTTAAGCCTCTTTGTTAACGTTACCAAACTTAAGCAATAGCAATAAAGCTAAGAGCATAAAAACCAACTAGCAAGGTTGTTACCAAACTAATTTACAGTTTGTCGTCAACGCCCTGAACATACCAATCCATACCCAATAGAGTACCAAGATCAATGGTCTCGCCTGCAGCAGCGGCTAATGAACCATCTTGCTTATATATAGGTCCAGCAAACGGGTGTAGTTTACCAGATATGATAGCAGCTACTGTTGCCTCTGCCTCAGCTTTAACATCAGCAGGCATGTTGATGAATGGGCCAATATTAACCATGTTGGCATCCATGCCACCAAAGGTGTCTGTGCTCACCCAAGAACCGTCTAATACCGCTTGTGTACGAGCAATATAATAGTCAGCCCAGTTATCAATGATGGAGGTTAGCAAAGCATTAGGTGCAAATGCAGCCATATCTGAAGCTTGACCAAACGCATTGACACCCTGCTCTTCTGCAACTTGTACTGCGGCTGTAGAATCGGTGTGCTGGGTAATAATATCAGCGCCTTGGCTGATTAACACTTTAGCAGCATCAGCTTCACGGCCAGGGTCAAACCAAGAGTTAACCCATACTACTTTAAGTTTAAAGTCTGGATTAACAGTCTGAGCACCTAACAAGAAGGCATTAATACCGCGCACTACCTCGGGTATAGGAAAAGAACCAATATAACCCGCTACGCCAGTTTTGGATGTTTTAGCAGCAATCTGACCAATGACGTAACGGCCTTCATAAAAACGTGACGAGTAGGTTGAAACGTTATCTGTGCGCTTGTAACCAGTGGCGTGTTCAAACTTAACATCTGGGAACTTGGCAGCCACTTTTAATGTGGGGTCCATGTAGCCGAATGATGTAGTAAAAATTAAGCCAGCACCTTGGCGGGCTAAACGAGTAATGGTACGTTCAGCATCTGGTCCCTCAGGAACATTTTCAACAAATACCGTTTCTACTTGATCACCAAAACGAGTATCAATTGCTTGGCGACCTTGGTCATGCTGGTAAGTCCAACCATGGTCACCAGGAGGTCCAATGTAGATGAAACCAACCTTGAGCTTATCTGCAGCAACGGCAGAAATGGATAGTGCTGAGACCAGTGCAATGCTGGCTGCAGCTGTGAGCAACTTCTTCATAAAACTTCTCCTCATCATTTGTAATGACATATTATTAAAATGTTACAGCAATATTGACCTTAAGCCAGGCTTAACGATCAGGTACAAACCCTTGCCCTAAAGAGGCTGGGGTATTGATTACAGATAAACGTCGATTAGTGGAAATAATAACCAACGCCAAAATAGTAGCGATGTATGGCAAGGCAGATAACAGCTGCGACGGAATCCCTATACCCATACCCTGTGCATAGAGTCCTAATATCCACACACCACCAAATAAATAGGCTCCTGCGGCTAAGCGTTCAGGTAACCAAGTAGAGAATACCACTAATGCCAGTGCAATCCAGCCCCTACCAGCAGTCATGTTTTCTATCCACTGTGGAGTATAGACCAAAGATAAATAGGCCCCAGCTAGGCCTGACGTAGCACCTCCAAAGGCAATGCAAGCATAACGAACCGCCACTACACGATAACCTAACGCGTGAGCAGAATGATGGTTTTGGCCGACTGCACGGATAATTAAACCCACACGGGTGTTGTTAAGCACATAAGCCACACCAACAGTTAACACGATAGAAATATAAACTAACGGGTCTTGGCCAAAAATTAATCGACCCACATAAGGTAAATCAGACAACCACGGAATAGACACATTGGCTAACTTAACACCGGGTAAACCTACAAATCCGCTACCAATTAAACCAGAAAGTCCTAAGCCTAATAAAGTAATTGCCAAACCCGTTGCCACCTGATTAGTAATTAAGGTTTGCGTGAGTAGTCCGAATAATAAAGATGTAGCGATGCCTGCAAAGGTTGCTGCTAATACCCCTAACCAAGCAGAACCTGTGACATGGGCTGCTGCAAAGCCACACACTGCTCCCATCACCATCATGCCCTCAATACCAAGATTAAGCACCCCAGAACGCTCCACTACTAGTTCACCGATGGCTGCTAATAATAAAGGTGTCGAAGCGGTAATGATGGTTAAAAGTATTGCTTCATATGGGCTCATGATGGGTCACCTATAGCTTGCTGACTAGATTGAGTACTGATCCATTTAAGACGATATAAAATTAACGTATCGCACATCAGAATAAAGAATAACAACATACCCTGAAACACCTGTGTAGTTTTGTCAGAAATACCTAATTCTATTTGCACACCTTCACCACCAATGTAGCTAATGGCCAGTAAAAGACCAGCAAAGATGACACCAATTGGGTTTAAACGCCCCAAGAAAGCCACAATAATAGCGGTAAAGCCATAATTAGGTGAAATATTGGGTTGTAGTTGCCCCACAGGGCCTGCTACTTCAATTAGGCCAGCTAGGCCTGCAAGGCCACCAGAAAGTGCAAAACAGAACCAAACCATTTTAGTTTGTGAAAAACCTGCAAAAGCGCCAGCTCTAGGAGCACTGCCAACAACATTAACCTCAAAGCCCTTTAGCGTGTGACGCATGACCCAGAACAGTACTAACGCTGCAACCAAAGAAACTACCAAACCTAGGTGCATTCGGCCATCACCCCACATAGGTAAAAGATGCCACCCTTCAAAGGATGCAGACTTTGGGAAGTTATAACCATGGGGGTCGTTCCACGGCCCGCGTACCATCCAGTCTAAGAGTAACTGAGCAATATAAACCAGCATCAAGCTAGTAAGAATTTCATTAACACCAAAGCGAGTTTTTAACCAAGCAGGTATAAACGCAAATAACGCACCACCTAACGCACCTAAAAATAACATCGCCACCAGTGCAAAAGGTGACTGCCACTCTCCCCACAATACAGGGATAATAGCGCCCATTAACGCACCAGCAGTGAACTGGCCTTCAGCTCCGATATTCCAAACGTTGGCCTTAAAACAAACTGCTAATCCCACGCCGATGAGTATTAATGGTCCCGCTTTTACTAGTACTTCTTCAATTGACCACCAACTAGTTAAGGGGTCTATAAAGTAGAGGTACAAGGCCGTAAGGGGTGGTTTACCCATGGCAGCAAAAATTAAACCACCCATAATCACGGTAAGTAATATAGCCAGCACTGGCGACAATAGATTCATTAAACCTGAGGCCTGGGCGCGTTTTTCTAAAATCAGCTGCATATTAAGCTCCAGCATCTAGGTTAGAGTTGAAGTCGGACTGCTCATGAGACCCAGCCATCATTAAACCAATCTGCTCACGGGTTAGATCACCTGCTGCATAGATAGGCGATAATTGCCCACGCGACATTACTGCAATGGTATCGGCTAACTCAAAAATTTCATCAAGGTCTTGGCTAATAATTAAAATGGCACTGCCTTGGCGTGATAAATCGATTACTGCTTGGCGAATTAAAGCCGCAGCACCCGCATCAACACCCCATGTTGGCTGATTAATCACTAAAACTTTAGGTTTGCGATTGAGTTCCCTGCCCACTACAAATTTTTGTAGATTACCACCAGATAATGAACCAGCTGCAGCGTCTTCCTTTGATTTGCGCACGTCATAATCTGCACCAATAACCTGGTTTAACTGAGCTAACTGCTTTTTGTCGATGCCTAACCAACCTCGGTCTAATGGCGAGTGTGTATCAATACAACCGTGGCGAGAAAGTAAAATGTTATCAGTTAAACTTAAGTGTTCTACTGCCCCATGCCCCATTCGTTCCTCCGGTACAAAAGCTGCACCTAAACAACGCCGCTGATTTATATTAAGGCCATCACCGGCCTGCCCTAGTAATGAAATAGCGTTTTGATTAGGGTTACACTCCTCACCGGAAATCACCCCAAATAACTCACCCTGGCCATTGCCTGCAATACCTGCAACTGCCAAGATCTCCCCACTTTTAACTTGCAAATTCACATCGACAAGATCTACTCCAAACGGCGTCGATGAATTTTGGTAGAGGTTAGAAAGTTCTAGTAGAACGTCACCTACTTGATCGTTATTATCACGGCTGACCTTGTGCACACTAGCACCTACCATCAGCTGCGCTAAGGTTGCAGCAGTCTCTTCTTGCGGATCTACTTCTGCGACTAACTTGCCATGGCGCAGAATCGTTGCGTCATGGCATATTTGTTTTACCTCTTCCAAGCGATGAGAGATATAAAGCACAGCACAACCCTCTTCGACTAAACGGCGTAAGGTAGCAAATAATGCTTGCGCTTCTTGAGGGGTAAGAACCGCAGTAGGTTCATCCATGATAAGGAGTTTGGGCTGTTGCAACAAGCAGCGAACAATTTCGATACGTTGCCTTTCACCAACAGATAAGTCGGCTACTAATGCTGCAGGATTAAGCGGTAAACCATAATCTTGTGACAAGTCAGCAATGCGGTGACTTAAGTCACCCTGGCGTAGCTCTGGTGGCAATGCAAGACTAATGTTTTCGACCACAGTAAGGGCTTCAAACAATGAAAAGTGTTGGAATACCATGCCTATGCCCAGGTCTCTTGCATGAGCAGGGCTAGCAATTGAAACTTCATTACCTTGCCAATGGATGGTGCCAGATGTAGGTTGTAAAGCGCCGTACATCATTTTTACTAGGGTGGACTTGCCCGCTCCATTCTCACCTAATAAGGCATGAACCCTACCGGCGTTTATGGACAGGTTAATGGTGTCATTGGCATAAAATTCGCCAAATTTTTTGGTAATACTTTTGACCTGTAATAGGGTCGATTGTGCATTTTTATTATATTTATTGAGCATAGATTTCCAGTATTTAGAAGTAATACTAAATAGCATTGTAACGGTAAAATAGTGCGCGTCAACAAAAAACTGACTAATTGGTTAGCTTTTCAAAAAACGCTCACCTGCATTAAACACTATAAACGTCAAAATCTTTAAAATAAGCGTGCTCACTTAACTCTGAAGGTGCAACAACAGCCTCTGCTGGCTGAGTGTGTTGCAAGTACCGCTCAGCCACCGTTTTTAACGAGTGTAAATCAACAGCCAATATAGCTAACCTAAAGGCTTGACGAATTTTTGAAGTACGCCCATGAAGCTCATTTTGATAGGCTTGTAAGGCTTCACCTGCAGGCGAACCTGGTTTGTCTAAGCTACCAATAACACCTAACACGGCTTCTTCAAGATGTGTTGGTAGTAGCTGATCAGACAATACCCAATCCACCGAAGCACTAAAATCGGCAAAGGTTTCTTCACTGCGGGGATCGCGGTAGGAGTAAAAACGGAAGCAGGCGTTATTATTGTCTTGGCCCGCACCACCACCATACGCGCCACCTTGTTCACGCACTGCGCGGTGCAAATATCCATTACGTAAAACCTCACCAAGTATCACCAAAGAAGCAGCATCTGGATGAGCACTGGATACGGTAGGAAAAGATCTTGCACAGTAATTAACCTGGGTGTTAGTGGTCCATAACTGCTGTACTGGCTTATAATCTGCCTTAGTATGAGCCTTGTCGTAAGACCAATTTAAGCGACCATTTAACGGCCCCACCTGCTCTGCAAAGGCTTTAGTAAACGTTGCCTCTAAGTGAGTTTGTTGCTGCTCATCAGCAACACTGGCCAATTGTAAAGGTTGTTGGCATAACTGTTTTTGTAGGTTTGTAAGTGTGTTGCATAAATCAGTTAGATGTTGCTCATCTTGCAAGCTATCATCAAGCTTTTGTAACCAAACAATGCCCTGTAAGCCACTGATACTGTACTGAAGATTTGCTCCTGAGCTCATATTGCGGCTGGCTGCACCTAAAGCAAAACTATGGCCAGATTGACCCACACTTTGCTGACGGCGCGATCGTAACTGCCCTACTAGTTCTTTGATGCGCTGCTTTTCATCAAAGCGCACAGACATCAAGGTTTGCTTGAGTAAATCGACGATCGCCACTTGTTGGCTAACTAACCCTTTGGTACTAAGAACAAAATAAGCGTCTAATTGATCAGCATCGGTGGCTTGGCCGCGATAAGATAAATACGCTGCAAGGCTACCACAGACAGCAGCCTGTTTGGCTTGAACAGCCAAGTAATCTTGTTTACCAATACCAACTTCAGTCATTAGTTGGGCCATCAAATTAAGGTAAGGTAAGGTTTTTTCATCCACTGTGGGCCAATCGATCACTAGCTGGTGATACACTAAGCCGTTAGTTCCTGCACCATAAAACTGCCAGCCTAAGTCTTTATTAGACACTGTAGGGCTAGCAATAAACTGGGTAGCGGGAATATCTTCTCTGGTGACTTCAGGTAAAATATCAGCATCATCTTCTTGAGACTGGCGTTCTAACAGTGCTGCCGTTTCTTCGACCACTACTTTACGCTGTTCATCGTTCATCGCTTTAAGCATTTCACTAAGACGCTGCTTTTCTGCGGCCTCTCTGCGGTTTGACATCTGCTCATCAGGTGCTAGTGTTAAGCGCACTTGATGGCTATTACCCAGCAGTAAGTCTTGTATTAA
Organism: uncultured Oceanospirillaceae bacterium; assembly: GCA_913052465.1. Classification (GTDB taxonomy): domain Bacteria; phylum Pseudomonadota; class Gammaproteobacteria; order Pseudomonadales; family Balneatricaceae; genus Njordibacter. Next base: position 13,692 of record CAJXEN010000002.1, on the reverse strand, counting down.
GCTTGGTATAAAGTTGCGATCTTTAATGTCGTCAGCAAGCTGTAACAATACAGGATCTAAGTTAAGTGCTGTTAATGCATCACCACCGTGGATAGCAGCAGGTAGTGCACTCAAAATCAATTGCATACCGAATGGGTAGCCATCACCACCAATTTCACGTTGCCCTAGTTCAAGCTGGTGTAAAGCTGCTTCAATTTCGCTTTGCGCCACGCCCTCGTCTGCGACTTTTTGTAGGCAATTTAGTACTAGCTTTTCAAAAGCATCTGCGTCTGCAACATCGGCACCCTCTAAGCCACAAACAAAAGTCATTTCTTTGTTAGAGTCTTCTAACCCACACAGTTGTGAAGGCCCAGTACCAATTCCACATGTTTCTAGCTCTTTGCGCAAAGGGGAAGCACTGTTGTCAAGTAACACTCTGGCCAGTAAATTAGCTTGCATTTGTTGCTTCAAGTCGGTGCTATGACCAAGCAACCAACCCAATACTAAGTGGCTTTTTGCCTGCTTATCATGCACCGCTGCAGGGTAACTTTCCTGCACCTTTAAGGGGCTAAAATAGCGTTTTTCATCAGCAACAAAAAGATCAATTTTCTGTGCTGAAAAGCGATGTAGTGCATGGGTTTCAAAAGCGTTTTGATGAGTTTCAGCTGATATATCACCACTGGTCATGAAAATAGCGTTAGATGGGTGATAATGGCGTTTATAAAACGCGAGTAGCTGCTCATGGGTAAGGTCAGGAATATCTGATGGCTCACCACCGCTATTAAAATGATAGGTGGTACTTGGAAATAGGTATTTGGTCAAGGTCTGCCAGAGCTGACTTACTGGCGAACTCATAGCACCTTTCATTTCGTTAAACACCACGCCTTTATAGGTCAGACTTTGGTTACCGTTTTCGTCATCAATAAACTCTACACGATGGCCCTCTTGGGCAAAGTCTAAAGCATCAAGGCGGGCAAAAAACACCGCGTCTAAATAGACTTCTAACAGATTATTGAAGTCCTTTTTGTTTTGACTAGCAAATGGGTATGCAGTCCAGTCGCTGCTAGTAAAGGCATTCATAAAAGTGTTTAAAGAGCGCCTTATCATCATGAAAAAAGGGTCTCTTACTGGGAACTTTTCACTCCCGCAAAGGGCAGTATGTTCCAATACATGAGCTACCCCAGAAGAATCTTGTGGCATAGTTTTTAACGCCACTAAAAACACGTTTTCTGTTTGTTCGCTGGCCAAGTGGAGGTGTAAAGCACCCGTAGTAATGTGCTCATATTGCTGAATATTAATATTTAACGAAGCTATGGTTTGCTGGCGCAAAAAACGAAATGCAGAATGTGACTGTGGTGCTGCGGGCATATTTTTACCAATTAATAAATACGAAAGCCACAATCAGTGAGACGCCGATTGTGGCATATATAAGGCCTAGATATTAATTGACTTCTAGACCTGAGATCGGTTGACAAACATTAGTCAAAAGTTACTTATGCTGGTTATGTGTAAGGCTGTTAACAACAAACTTTGGAAAAAGCATTGTCCAAAACTATAGCGATACTAGTGTTGCTTCCTCGAGTATAATTTGAAAAGCGCGACTAGAAAAGTCCTCTTTACCAGAAATGCTAAATTACCCTATCACATCCCCATGGCATATCGAACCACTCGTTTCTTAATAACGGGGAGGTTAGCAGATGCGAGCGCTAAATTTCGTAGCCATTTAGTCTTGCTGTTAGTTTGGCTGAAACCATGGTGAAATGCATCCATGCTGTGGAGCATGAGGCTGTTGGCTAATTTACGCTGCTTTTCATAGCGTCTTAAAACCTGTGTAGCTGACCAGTCTTGGCCATTATTATAAGCATCAGTTAGCACCTTTGCTAAACAGTTAACATCTTGAAACCCTAAATTAACACCCTGTCCTGCTAATGGGTTGATAACATGGGCTGCATCACCAATCAAAACCATACCCTGTTTACAATAACTTTGGGTGTGCTGTTTTTGTAGACCAAAAGAAGCCTTGTCTATAACTTCAATTTGGCCAAGCTGGGGTGGGAATTGCGCCATAATTTTAGCCGCCAAGTCCTCATTTGATAAGCTACACAAGGCCCTTGCTTGATCAGCTTGGTGGTACCAAACTACAGAGCCATGCTGCCCAAGCAGTGGTAAAAAGGCTTGTGGGCCAGTACTTACAAAACGTTGCCACGTAATATCTTGCTGGCCCAGTTGCGTATTCACTGAAGCAACTAAGCAAGCTTGCTGATATTGACCACGATTAACCCCAACGCCAAAACCCTGCCTCACCTTAGATTGAGCACCGTCAGCACCAACAACTAATCGAGCTGATAGACTTTGTCCTGTATCCAGGTCAATAGTGGTGGTAGAGCCTTCGTGGTGGAACTGTTGTGGAGAAGCAGGACAGATTAGGTCAACGTTTTCGCTGTCCTCCAAAGCCTGCCAAAGGCTTAATTGTACTAACCTATTTTCAACGATATGCCCAAGTTCTGGTACGCCAACTTGGCTAGCATCAAAGGTTAAGTCTCCAAACACTGCCATTTCCCATACGCGCATACGCTTGTATGGACACAGGCGCATTTCTTGAAGAATACTCCAGGCTTTAGATTGCTGCATAACCTCTGCGCTTTTAGGACTTAACGCGCAAACTTTTAAATCAAAGCGTTGGCTCAAATCATAAGCAGCAGGGGCTTGTGCCTCTACTAGTGCGATGGAGAATCCGTGTGGAGCAAGTCGTGTTGCCAATGCAGCACCAATCATGCCACCACCACAAATAACAATGTCGTAATCACTTTTCACGTCTATTAGCCTTTAATTTTATCACTAAAGTACCCAATTTAATTACTCCTGCTTAACAAAAGCACTTCCCTTCCTAGTCCACTTATGGTTTATTGAAACAAGGCTTCAGCGTGAGTACTTTCTTATTTGGAGCCGAAGTTATGTTAGTCATGTGACTAACAACTGAACTTAACCAACCAACCAACCAACCAACTTTAGAGGGCTCAAACTTTATTTCTATATACTTTTTTAAACTTTCGATAAGAAGGAATCGATTATGCAAATGAACATTACTGCTCGTCACGACACCAAAGCTACCGATGCCATAAAAGAACGTATTATGGCCAAGCTGCAGAAAAATGAAAGCCACTTCGATCATATTACTAACATCCAAGTCACGATGGACAAAGAAGGTAACCAAGACCTTGCTGAAGCCACCCTTCACCTAGATACTGGCCAAGAAATATTTGCCAAAGCCACTGGCGATAATATGTTTAGTGCCATAGATTCGCTGAGTTCAAAGATAGAAACCCAGTTACAAAAAGTGAAATCTAAAACACAAATCCGTAAAGGTATTGATAAGGGTATGAGAGTACCTCCAGAGGAGCCGGATGAGGAAGTGGCCTAATCAAAAGTTAAAAGCCATAAAGCATATAATCTAGTCTAGATGTTCAGCAAAAGTGGAGTATGTTTCATAATCATTAATGCCTAACGCCGCTGCCGAACATAATGCCATAGGATCTTCAGCTAGATCCTTTGGTACCACCACCAAACCATCACTAAAAGACACCACCTGCAAGCCCACTTTATGGCAATGAGCGAATACCTTCTCTAGCGCGTGCACAACTTGCTCTTGATCCTTAAGCAAACGCTCTCTTGGCACTTCTTCATGGGCTGGAGGTTTGTATTTAAACTGTTTTAATACCTGCTTCTGATCATCTATCATTAACAATAGCACGTTACTCCAGCGCCAGGTCTCCAACAAATCTTTACACACCAAAAACTGTCCAACATCAATGCAATGTATGCGGTCGCCTGCGTTCAATTGGCGTAACTCATCTTGCACCTGTTTCTGAGTGGAGGTGCTGGTGATTTCTATATGCATTAGAGCGGCTTTGCTTAGTATAGGGGCCAATAGTTTAACAAACATTAGGGAAAAGTGGACATTTTCAGCGATTAAGCCCTGAGACTATACGGTATTGATTGAAACTCTGTATAAGAAGAGCCAATATAAGTCGGTATATGAACAGTAGGCCACTTTTGTAGACGCTAAAGTGGCTTTTTACACCCTAAAGACTAAATAAGAGGATATGCAGTGGAACGTGAATCAATGGAATTTGATGTTGTTATCGTTGGTGCTGGCCCATCTGGTCTAGCCACCGCATGCAAACTACTACAACTAGCACAACAAAAAGAGCAAGAGTTAACTGTTTGTGTGGTTGAAAAAGGGTCTGAAGTGGGCGCACATATATTGTCTGGCGCTATTTTAGAACCTACTGCCCTAGACGAACTCTTTCCTGATTGGCAATCTATGGGGGCCCCTGTAACGACGTCTGTCGCCAAAGACGAGATGCACATTCTCACCAGTGCAAGTGGTGGCATTACGTTACCTAACTTTGCTATCCCAAAACCAATGCACAATGAAGGCAACTACATTGTCAGCTTAGGCAATGTGTGTCGTTGGTTGGCAGAACAAGCTGAAAACTTAGGTGCCGAAATATTTCCAGGTTTTGCTGCGTCTGAAATACTCTACCACGAAGATGGCAGTGTTAAAGGTATTGCCACAGGTGATATGGGTGTAAGTGAAGCGGGTGAGCAAAAAGACAGCTACATGCAAGGCATGGAGTTACACGCAAAATATACTGTTTTCTCTGAAGGCTGTCGTGGCCACCTAGGTAAACAACTGATCGAAAAGTTTAACCTTGATGCAGGCACTACAAGCCAACACTATGGCATTGGCATTAAAGAACTGTGGGATATTGATCCAGCTAAACACCAGCCGGGTTTAGTGGTTCATGGATCTGGTTGGCCACTAACCAAAGGGGCTAATGGTGGTTTTTTCCTTTATCACGGAGATAACAACCAGGTCACCGTTGGCCTTATTATTGACTTAAGCTACGACAATCCCCATTTAAGCCCGTTTGATGAGTTTCAGCGCCTCAAGCATCATCCAGTGCTTAAGCAGCATTTAGAAGGAGGTTCTAGGGTTTCTTACGGTGCTCGTGCAGTGGAAAAAGGTGGTCTTTTTGCTTTGCCTAAAATGAGCTTGCCTGGTGCTTTGTTAATCGGGTGTGATGCTGGCACTATGAACTTTGCCAAGATTAAAGGTAGTCATACTGCTATGAAGTCTGGCATGTTAGCCGCTGAAACATTATTTGAAGCGCTGACTAATGGCGATGAAGGTAAACAAGACTTATTAGCTTATGGCCAAAAATTTAAGCAGTCTTGGTTACATGAAGAACTTTATAAAGCACGTAACTTTGGTGCGGCAATGCATAAGTTTGGCATGTGGCTAGGTGGTGCTTTCAACTGGGTTGACCAAAACATTTTTGGTGGCAAATTGCCCGTTAGCTTAAAAGACAATATTCCTGACCATGCTCAGCTTAAACCTGCAGCACAGATGCCTAAAATTGAGTACCCTAAACCTGATGGGTTAATTAGTTTTGATAAGTTGTCATCAGTATTTATTTCTGGCACCAACCATGAAGAAAATCAACCGTGCCATCTTACTTTAAAAGATTCAAGCCTGCCCTTAGGTATTAATTTGAGCATGTGGGACGAACCAGCACAAAGGTATTGCCCGGCTGGAGTTTACGAGGTTTTAGAGAACGAAAAGGGTGAAAAAACCTTCCAAATAAACGGCCAAAACTGTGTACATTGCAAAACCTGTGATATTAAAGACCCAAGTCAAAATATCACTTGGGTAGTACCAGAAGGTGCTGGTGGCCCAAACTACCCCAATATGTAAGCATAGGGCTGGTATAACTAGCCCTACTTTACTTAGGCATCAAATTACTTGGTGCCAAATATTTTATCCCCAGCGTCACCTAAGCCTGGGATAATATAGCCTTGATCATTTAAGCAATCATCGATGGCGGCAACATACAGATTAACCTCTGGATGTAATTCTGCAACTTTGGCTAAACCTTCAGGAGATGCGACTAAGAATAATCCCATAATATTTTTACAGCCCTTTTGTTTAAGTAAATCAATGGTGGCCAAAAGTGTGCCTCCTGTTGCTAGCATTGGGTCAATAATAAGCGCTGTTCTTTGATCTACATCGGCAATTATCTTATCAAAGTAAGCTACTGGTTCTAAGGTCTCTTCATTACGGTAAAGTCCCACAACACTCACTTTTGCATTAGGCACTAACTGCATTACTCCCTCAAGCATACCTAGACCTGCTCTCAGAATAGGCACAATTGTGAGTTTTTTTCCAGCTAACATTTGCACAGGGATTGGTTCGCCTTGCCAACCATCAATATTCACCTTTTCCAACGGTAAACCCCTACTCGCTTCATAGGTTAATAGACTGGCTACTTCATTAGATAGTTCTCGAAATTGTTTTGTGCTTACAAAAGCCTTGCGTAGTAGTGCAAGTTTATGTGAAATAAGGGGGTGGTGAATTTCATGTACTGGCATAATATGTATTTCCTGGTGAGTTAAACTGGCCCGAAACAGTATCGGTGAGGGCCGCTGGTCAACTCGGCTCGATCACCTTGAGGTGTTTCAACCACCTCACAGGCTAAAGCAAGTTGGTAAAAAACTGCACGATTAATGCGCCCCCATAGACCATCGCGTAACCACAACTTAGGTTGTGGTTGTTGCTCTGAGTCGAAGGTCACAACCAATTGATTAGCGCGTGAGAGGTAAGTTTGGTCACCCGTATTACTGGTGAATTGCCACACTTTAATACCATTTTGGAGAACCTGGTCTGCAGCAACAATGACAAAAGGTAAGTCTTCAACAGTGATGCGAAAGGCGTCTACAGGAGTAATAATCCAATAATCATCATTTTTTTGGCGTTGCAATAATCTACCAAATAATTGCATGATTTTTGATTTAAGGATGGCACTTCCTTCATGGTACCAAGTACCGTCAGCAGCGATAACTAGGTTCATGTCACCATGAAATGTAGGCTGCCAAGAGGCCAAATCATAATCGGGCAATTGTTGTGCATGTTTTACTAGTTGTTCTAACATGTTCAGTTAGTCTCTGTCGGCAGTATCATTTTCAGGGTGCGCTTTTTTGGTAGCATCGGTATTGCGACTTTGCCCGCGATTACCCATGCGCATACCTATTTGCATAAGGAACTCAAAAAAAGCTTCACGGTCTTGAATAAACTGTTTAAAGAAGCCTGAATCATGCAAAGCTAGGGCACCATGAACTAGAGCCCAAGAAGCAGATAAATGGAAATATGCAGGCACTTGTTCTAACCTGCCAGAATCGATACGCTTTTCAACTAGGGTCGTTAATACTTGCATATTTTGATTGCGTATTTTATGGACTTCGGCGATCTCATTTTCATATTCTTCACCCTTGATCAAACGGTCCTCCAAGCGATCGAACAGTAACGCTTGCTCTGGGTCATTCATCCGATACTCAAAATAACTGCGCCACAAGGACTCAGGATCAGAAAAATCTTTTGTCGCTAATAAACTGGCTAACTGTTGTTCATAGTTAATCAGTAAATAGATATAAATATCTGATTTAGACTTAAAGTGTTTGTATATGGTGCCCTTACCAATACCGACATTGTCTGCAATCATTTCTACAGTCACTTTATCTTCACCGTGAACACGAAAAAGTTCTAACGCCGTTTCTAGTATCTCTTCTTCCCTACGCTGAAACTCACGTACTTTACGGTTTTCCTTTTCGCGCGGAAAATAGGCAGGAATTTTTGGTTTAGAAGCAATGCCCCAATTCATAGTGATACCTTCGATTTTACAAATAGGTCGGTAAATAGATAAATAGGTAAGCCGGTCAAGCTATGACTAAGGTAATCATCATAGTCATAAAAGCTTCAAAAGGCCATTACTTATAATATTCCTTAACTAGCGTGGTGTCAGAAATAGCTTAACAAAATTATCACTGGTCTGTTCAGCAAGATGCTCTAATGAAACTCCTTTAAGGCCGGCTACATATTGGGCAACCAAGCGTACATGTTTAGGTTCATTTTGTTGACCACGGTGAGGCGCTGGTGTTAGGTAGGGTGAGTCAGTTTCTACCAACAAGCGATCCATAGGAAGTTTTTTAACCAACTCTCTTAATGCATTAGCGTTGTTAAAGGTTACTATGCCAGAGATAGAGATGTAAAAACCTAAGTCTAAACAGGCTTTAGCCATGGCCCAATCTTCTGTAAAGCAATGAATCACGCCACTTACTGTTAGGTCTGCTTCATTACTAAGTAAGCTTAAAGTGTCAGCATTAGCGTCCCGTGTATGAACGATGACAGGTTTACGAAGTTGTTTTGAAAGCTGCAAATGGGTAGCAAACGATTGTTGCTGCAATTGCGAATTGTCTTTTTCATAAAAGTAATCTAAGCCAGTTTCGCCAATAGCGACCACCTTATCATGTTTAGCCTGCTGCTCTAACAGCTTAAGACTATCTAGGCTTTTAACGCCAAGGGGGTGAAGTCCAGCAGAAGCATGTATAAAGTCATAGTCTTTAATTTGAGACATCATTGGTTCAAACTGGTCTGTATCCACACCAATACTTAACATTTGTGAAATACCATCAGCTTGAGCAGCAGAGATTAAACCTGCTAAACCGTTAGGGTAGTGACTTGTATCTAGTTTATCTAGATGACAGTGGGAATCGATAATCATTGTTAAGTTCCAGAACGTACTAATAAATACCATTGATGTAAGAGTTCTTCACACACCAATTGGGCATTAAGGTTACGACGCTGATTAATATAGCTAAGCTGTTGAGTCAGTTTTTCTAACAAGGAGTAAATAGCCATGACATTGCTACGCGAAGCGACAGCCTGCAGTAGTTTAACAATGTCTGGATTATTTAAGTGTAATGTACTGGCCGTCATTTTCAATTTAATAAGATCATTTAGCCACTCTATCCACCAGCTGAACATCTGGTCTAAAGGCTGCTTATGCCAGCTATGAGCTACTGTTACTGGGCTTTCTTTACCCCTTAAAATAGCCGTAAGATCAACGAGCATTTGGTGACGCAGCTGGTGGGCCTTAGCAGCATGCAGCTCTAGTGCTTTGAGTGGGCCTCCGTTGGCCAGCTGTAATAGTTTTATAGCTGCATCATTACTGACATCAATACCAATTAACTGTTGTTGCAGCCACTGCAAGGCGTCTTCAGATGAAGGTATAGCGATGTCTAATTGCTGGCAACGACTGCGAACCGTAGGCAATACAGACTTAGGCCATTGGTGTAGAAGCAAAAAATAGCTATTAGCTCCCGGTTCTTCCAGCTGTTTCAATAACGCATTTGCCGCATTTAAGTTAAGATCTGCTGCGCCATTAATAATTATTACTCGAGCACCACCTTGTTGAGCAGTGGTGGCCATGGCATGTTGAATACCTCGAACTTGGTCTACCAAAATAGCTTTACCAGCCTCTTCAGGTTGCATTATCTTAAAGTCAGGATGACTGTTGGCAGCTAATAGCTGGCAAGACTTACATTCGCCACAGGCATTACCACTGGTCTGTTGTTGGCACAATAAAGCTGCAGCAAGTCGTTTGGCAAAGGCTAACTTTCCAAGGCCAGGTACACCACCAATAATTAATGCATGGGGCAAGCGTTGTTGCTGCATCATGTTGTTGACCTGCAGCCAATACTCTTGCTGCCAGGGATATGAGTTCAAAAACGATACATTAGTCTCGTTGGTCATCATGCTAGTGCCCCGAGGCCAACAAGGAAGCTGCCTTCGAAGAGGCCAATAATGGCATAAGGAAATTGTCCACTTGGTTTTCAACATGGTTAATAGATTGGGATGCATCAACAATACGGTACCGTTGTGGCTCATCGTTTGCTTGGGTCAAATAACCTTGCCTGACTCGCTCAAAGAAGCTGGTTTGTTCCGTTTCAATTCGGTCAAAATTAGACCGCTTGCCTGCCCGCCCCATGCCAATATTGATATCTAGGTCAAATAGTAAGGTCATATGTGGGGTTAAATCACCGTGCACCCAATGTTTAAGGCTAGTAATAAAGTCTTTATCTAAACCACGCCCGAATCCTTGATAAGCGAATGAAGCGTCTGTAAAACGATCACAAACTACCCATTTTCCTGAGGCTAGAGCGGGTCGGATAACATTTTCTACATGTTGCCGACGCGACGCAAACATTAACAAAAGCTCGGTATATGGATCAACAATTTCATCACGATGTTGCAGTAATAGTTGTCGAATATCTTCAGCCATGGGTGTGCCACCAGGTTCTCGCGTAACTACACACTCTATGCCACAAGCTTCGAGTTTTTGTCTGATGTATTCAATACTCGTAGACTTACCAGCACCCTCGCCGCCTTCTATTGATATAAATGATGAGGCCATAAAAAATCTCTTAGTTTTTTAGCTGGTATTTACGCACATTAATCAGGTGCTGTGGGTACGTATCTGAAAACTCATGGCTACCGTCTCCCCTCGAGACAAAAAACAGGCTGAGGCCATCTTCTGGGTTTAATGCTGCATGTATAGCAGCTAAACCTGGTAACGCGATGGGTGTAGGAGGAAGCCCACGATGAACGTAGGTATTGTACGGCGTGTCTTTGGTTAAATCAGAACGGCGAATGTTACCCTTAAAGTCTGCGCCCATGCCATAAATTACTGTGGGATCAGTTTGTAGTTTCATGCCCTTTTGTAGGCGTCTAACAAACACGCCAGCGATCGTTGCTCGTTCACTAGCTAAGCCCGTTTCTTTTTCAATAATAGAAGCCATAATAAGGGCTTCATAGGGTGTTTCATAGGGTAAGTCGGCTGCCCTTTGTGCCCAGGCAGTTTGTAAAATCTGCAATTGTTTTAAATGTGCTTGCTTGATGATGTCCATCGGCAAATTGTGCCGAGCAAATCGGTAGGTAGATGGAAACAGTAAACCTTCTGGATGTTGCCAGCGGCTATGCATTACGCTGAGCCATTCGTCAGCTTCAGGTATGGGTTTGCCTTGCATCGCAGGATGTTGGCTCAAAAGTGTTACGAAGTCCTTATAACGCAGTCCCTCTGGAACTGTGAACTGATACTCCAAAACTTTACCAGACACCAATTGCGCGAGCACTTCTACGCTACTAAGGGAGCCACTAAACTGATATTCTCCGGCCTTTATATGACGATCCAATTGACGCCATTTTGCATAATATTTAAAACTATCGGCATGAGCAATAACCCCCACTTGTTCGAGCTTATTACTAATGGCACCTAGCCCAGTGCCAGAGGATATAGTAATTAGTGTGGGATCTGAAAGTGGTAAAGGTTCATATAACCATACTTGTACTTGCCGTATGGCGCCGTAAGTGATTAAAGTGATTACTAAAATACTAACCATTAGTAGCCAAAACCATACTTTTTTTAACATATTTCACCGACAGTCAGTTGCTCAGACAAGTGTTGTGCAAGGGTTTTCTGAAGTGTTTGAATGAGCGCAGAAATAGGCCAGCGCGTTGTATTGAGGCTAGGAGAGCCGAGTGCTGATTGTGTCAGAGTTATAATAGGCCACATGCCATTTAAACTGTTGGTCATAAAGGCTGCATCAGCTTTAAGAAGCAGTTCTAAAGTCACTTGTTGCTGGACCACGTCAATATTACATTGTTCGGCTATGGTACGCACTACTTGGGCCATAGTGCCGTTAATGCCGCATTGGTCTAGCTTGGGTGTAATAAGTACACCATCCATTTGGATGAATAGATTACTCATCACTCCCGAAATCACTAGGCCGTTTTGGTCGAGCATAATGCCTTCATGGATATTGCTATCACTCCACTCACGACGCGCCATTACTTGGTCTAAACGATTAAGGTGTTTAACGCCTGCTAAGGCAGTATTATTGGACCATCGGTGCTGGCAAATTTGAACGCGCACACCGTCTCCAGACAAGTGACTGCGCCCTAACGGCCAAGGTAATATAAAAACAATGCGTGTGGGTATGGATTCAATTGGTGGCGCATACCCACGCCCACCGCTGCCACGAGTGACGGTAATTTTGATCACTCCCTTGGGGCGGCCATATAGGGCGTATGCAGTTTGGATATCGTTTGCTATGGCGTCAACCAAGTTTTGTGCTGACACTCGATCAGCTACAATACCTAACGTCAACAAGCCCGTTATTAGGCGCTGTTGGTGACCTTGCCATAACTGCACTTGGCCTTGGCTTAAAGCAATGGTTTCAAATACCCCATCACCATAAGCTAGACCACGATCACTAACTTCTAGCGTATTTGAAGGCTGGCCATTAACCAGGGTTGTAGACTCCATTGCGCCAGCCTCATTGGAAGGTTAAATACGAGAGAAAATCAACGTGCCGTTAGTGCCGCCAAAACCAAATGAATTAGACATTGCTGAGTGTATACGAGTTTCTTGTGGTTGATGAGGCACGTAGTTAAGGTCACACCCAGGCGAAGGGTTATCTAAATTAATGGTCGGTGGTGCTACCTGGTCACGTATCGCCAAAACAGAAAAGATGGCTTCTACAGCACCTGCTGCGCCGAGTAAGTGCCCGATCATAGATTTAGTTGAGCTCATGCGTACATTCTCTGCGGCTGAACCTAACACTAGTTTTGCGGCATTGGATTCGGCAATGTCTCCTGCAGGTGTCGATGTACCGTGGGCATTTATGTACTGAATATCACCACCGTTGAGGCCAGCATCCTTCATAGCGTTGCGCATTGATGCTGCAGCGCCACGGCCATCTTCTGGTGGCGAGGTCATGTGGTATGCGTCGCCACTCATCCCAAAGCCAGTTAGCTCAGCGTAGATTCTAGCACCACGAGCTTTCGCCGATTCATACTCCTCTAGCACCATTACACCCGCGCCATCACCCAAAACAAAACCGTCTCGGCCAGCATCCCAAGGGCGACTCGCTGCTAACGGATCATCATTACGAGTAGATAACGCACGAGCAGCGCCAAAACCACCTAAACCTAATGGCGTGGTAGCCATTTCAGCTCCGCCACACACCATCACATCTGCGTCACCATAAGCGATCATACGTGCAGAGGCGCCAATGTTGTGGGTGCCCGTGGTACAGGCTGTGGTAATCGCAATATTAGGACCACGTAATCCGTACATAATCGACAAATTACCAGAGATCATATTGATAATACTGCCTGGTACAAAGAACGGAGAGATCCGTCTGGGACCACTTTTATTAAGGGCATCATGGCATTTTTCAATCAAGGGTAAACCGCCAATGCCAGAGCCAATCGCAACACCAATGCGGTCTGCATTAGCATCGGTAATTTCTAGATTGGCATCTTGAATAGCCTGGATACCTGCGGCCATACCATACTGAATAAATAAATCCATCTTCTTGCCTTCTTTGGGTGGCAAGTAGTTGCTTAGGTCAAAATCTTTTACACCAGCAGAAAAGTGAGTACCAAAACCTTCAGTATCAAAATGAGTAATGTTCGCCACACCACTTTTTGCAGCTAGGAGGTTGCTCCAAGTTTCGTCCATGGTGTTACCAACTGGGCTCAACATACCCATGCCAGTAACTACAACGCGCTTACGAGTCATTTGAATCTCCTTTCAATGATAGCCCACGCAAATTGCGTAAGTAATACTTCTATTATGGCATTTTTTTGCCATCAAACAGCTGTTTTAAAAGCTGTAGATGCAGAAAAGCCGCACCAAGTGGTGCGGCTTTTCTAACTTCAATTCAACGTGCAAAAAACTAAGCTAACTTACTGATTAGCATTAACGTAGTCGATTGCAGCTTGAACAGTGGTGATCTTCTCAGCTTCTT
>CAJXEN010000001.1 GCA_913052465.1 uncultured Oceanospirillaceae bacterium | reverse complement strand
GTAACTGTGATGCATAGGCCACAAGCAAAGAAGACATAGGCTTACCAGTTTACTGTGCTAGCAGGTTCTTTTAAGGTGGGACTTTTGGGCTGAGAGAGCGTTTTATTAAGCTCTTCTAACACAGGTCTCTGCGTGCCTGGCATCAACATGACATCTTCATTGTTGCGCAATAACTGCTGAGTGCGTAGCAAGGTATATTTACCATGGCTAGCAGCTTCTAGAACGGCAGCGTCGCGCACAATTGTTGGCCTGATAAAGACCATCAGGTTGCGTTTTACTAGCTGAGATTTTTTGTAGCGAAAGGCTGCTCCCAAAATAGGGAGGTCTCCCAATAAAGGCACTTTTTCAGAAGTTTCTTGTAGGTTATCATCGATTAGGCCACCCAAAATAATGAGGTCACCATCGTTGGCTATCACAGTGGTTTGGATAGAGCGTTTATTGGTCACTATGTCGGAGGCAGATACGGTAGAAGGGGCTATACTAGAAATCTCTTGCAATATTTCCAAGCTAATAGCATCGCCTTGGTTGATTTGTGGCCGGATCTTTAAACGTAGACCCACGTCTTGGCGTTTGATGGTTTGAAATGGAGAATTTGGTGTTGTGCCAATGCCTGTGCTGGAATACTGACCAGTGATAAAAGGTACATTTTGGCCTACTACAATTTCTGCTTCTTGGTTATCCATGGTGAGCAGTGAGGGTGTAGATATGATGTTAGTCGAAGCGTCACTGGCAAGGGCGCGAAGTAACGCTCCAAGGCCCAGTTGGCCTGCACCAAACTGCCCGATGCCCAGGCTTAACCCGCTGCCTAAAGACAATGGATTGGTTTTAAGTTGAATCAAATTAGAGCCGCCAGACCCAAAATTTGTAGCTCCAGCAATGTTACTGGTACCTAAGGCCCACTGAACACCCAGCTCAGCTGCTTGGCTGGAAGAGATTTCAGCAATAATGGCCTCGACTAAAACTTGAGCGCGGCGCACATCAAGCTGTTTGATAACCGCCAATATGGGCTGAAGTAGTTTATCTGGCGCAGTGATTATTAAGGCGTTGGTATCTGGCTCTGCTTGCACACTAATTAACATAGGTGGCGTGGTGCCCGCGTTGGTAATGTCATCTGTGGGGATTTGGGCTGAGGCCATGTCGGCAATAATAGGGGCAAGCAATTCTGCTTTTGCATAGTGCAGGTAAACAACTTTAGTATTCCCTGTCATCTGCGCGACAGGTGCATCAAGGTGAGCAATAAGAGCTCGTAATTGGGGTAATAGTTCACTGGTTGCATTAATGATAATACTGTTAGTGCGCTGGTCGGCGACTACCAGTTTGTTGGCCGAATCAACGGCACCAGTAGCCACATTAGGATTAAGGCCTAGGCTGTTAATAATACTCACTACCTCACCAGCACTAGCATGCTTAAGCTTCACTATTTCTAGGCTTTGTTCAAGGGGCTGGTCTATACGGCGCACCATATCCCAAATGCGCTTGGCATTACGAGCAGTATCCGACAAGATAAGCATGTTGGTTGGGAGGTAAGCTGAAAGATGCGCTTCTTGAGGCAACAGCGGGCGTATAACGGGCACAATTTGCACCGCTGGCACATGTTTCACAGCCATTACCTGCGTTACAATTTCGTCACCAGCACTTGAAGTGCTAGCCGCATCGGTAACCTTGCCACTTACCCTAACATTAATTTTAGGCACAATTTTTATACTACTACCGCTGGGCGCAGCAATAAATCCATGTACATCCAATACTGATAAAAACACTTGGTAAAGTTCATCAGAAGATACAGTGCCCGAAGAGATTACTGTGACTTTTCCCTGAACTCTAGGGTCTACGATAAAGTTTTTACCGGTTACTATAGCCACTGTTTCGATCAGGCTGTGGATGTCAGCGTTTTTTAAATTGAGACTGGCTCCCTTATCTTCACTTGCATCTTCCCCTACAACTAGGCCTTCACCATAGCTGTTGGAACTGCTTATTAGCACTAACGCCATAATAATAAAGCGAAGATAAGTTGTTAAGTGATGTAAAAATCCATTGATCATTGACTGAAATCCACAAAAAGTTGTTGTTTTTGTCCGTTTCTAATAATGCCTAAACGCAGGCTTTTAGCGACAGATAAATTGGTTAGTATGTCCATACGGCCAGCCAGTTGACCAATACCTACCCCATCGACGCTAGAAACAATGTCATTGGCCTGTAAACCTAACTTTTTAAACATGTCTGGTTTATTGCCCTGGTTAACACGATAACCTGCAAATTGGCCATTGTTAGTGTAGGGCACAAACTTAATGTGTTGCTCCAGGCTTAACGGATTGCGCATAATCTGCGCACGCAGTTGGCCCAAACCTGTGGCCACATTGTTGCCTGTAACTGCGCTGTTAGCTGTTATTTCAGCCAGCGACGCTCGGGGTAAGCGAATCATTTCCAAACGGCCGTTATGGTCCACCATTACACCATCGGCAACGATTTTGTGGATGTGATAGCCTGTTGTCAATTGAGCACCCACCTTGAACACCTTATCTGCTGCGTTTTCTACACTTAAAATAGCGATCGATTTATTGTCATCAGCTAAAGCCAAAATGCCCCTAATAACTACCTTTAGCTTTGATTCAGGTATGGCTTCGTTGGTAGCAGCTAGAGGTTGGTTAACAGGTCGGCCAAATAGGTGAGCGTTACCTATATCATCGGCATAGTGGACTGGGATTGCTAAAGTGTTTTTTGAACTAGGCTCGGTGGTAATAGTAGAAAAAGCGCCAACAGTAAAAGAGTCGTTTGATACTGTCCAGTAATCATAGGCCAGCCAAAAAACTTGGGCACTAGCAAGGCCTAGCACCACAAATAATAGTGCTGAAACAGCATTGATTAATGGTTTGAGTTTGTTATGTGCTTTGGTTTGAGCACTTGACTGGGTGGTAGCGATATTATGACCTTAGGTTGGTGAAAGTCTGCAAAATAAAACCCCCCAACTAAAATCGGATTGTTAATAAAATATTAGCAGTTTCTATCTACAACATCACTCTTTAACGTTTGGCCAGAACAATTTTAGTGGCGTTCGTATTGTGCGCTATCATAGCGTAAAATTGGCCCCAATTGTGTTGTGCCCAAGTAATTAAGTCAAGCTTGTAGGCATGGATCAGCGCTATTAATCATAGCGTCAGTATATTTGGGATTAAGTGTGTAATAGCTAAACGATAACAATGTGGTATTGCTAATGCTGCACCAAAGGACCTGTTGGTTAGCCTCCAGTATGCCTAAAAGTGGTGAGCTTTTGCGGTAATTTTTGATAAGTACTAGACGATTAAGGATACTAAATGACACTCACTACATGGCTTTCACTGGTGGCAATTTGCTGTTTAGGGGCGATGTCACCAGGACCAAGTTTGGCGGTAGTCTTGCGGCATACTGTTAGTAATGGCCGTGCTCATGGTATTGCCACAGCCATAAGCCATGCTTTAGGGGTGGCATTGTGGGCCTTGTTAACGGTATGGGGTTTGGCGGTACTTGTGGTGGAGTGGCCTTTGATCTACAAGTTGTTGACCTATGCTGGAGCAGCTTACCTTATGTGGATGGGTATCAAGGCATTACGTTCTAATGGCGCTGGGCCCATAAATGTAGAGCAAGTGGCCGCACCCATAAGTGAAGCAGCTAGAGATGGTTTAATGGTATCTTTGCTTAACCCAAAATTAGCATTCTTTTTTATCGCTTTATTTTCGCAATTTGTATCAGCGGAATTAGTGCTAGCCGATAAGCTAATTATGACCGGCACTGCTTCAGTAATAGACGCCCTGTGGTACATTATTATAGCGGTGGCTTTGTCTCACTCTACCGTGTTAGAAAAGCTACAAAAACGCTCCGCCACTATTGATAAGATTAGTGGCGTCATATTGCTTGGCTTAGCGCTTCGCGTATTTACCTTATAACTTTGCAAATTATGATTGCTGGAGTGGCTGCAGCCAGTTATTAGTTGGGTAATCGCAAGTGTCGTCTACCAAATGTAAGGTAAAGGCTTGGCGTGAACGGTTGGAAGTGTTGGCTGCACTGTAGTGGGGTAGTTGACCATGTAAAATAATGAGCGTGCCTGCGGGCACTTCCAGTAACTCTAATGCTTTTGCTGGCCATGGTGAATCGTCCAAAGTTTCAAATTCAGTACCCCCATTTTCTGATAGCTTAAAACGTTGCTTTAGGGCAATCTTATGGCCCCCAGAAATGGCCTGTAAACAACCGTTGTCAACTGTAGCATCTTCTAACGCAAGCCAAAATCCAATACACCTTTTAGGTTCTGTGTACAAAAAAGTAGCGTCCTGGTGTAGACCCACTTCACCACCAATATTAGGTTGCTTAAAAATATGCATAGACTGTATTGCTCGCGGCTGCTCTATCCCTAAGTCACGGCCTAGTGAAGAAAAATCCAGATCTTCCACCATGGCTTTATACACAGGGTCTAGCTGATGCTGCGCATGGCCTATTTTGTTGATGGACTGTTGTTTGGGCACGGTAAAGTTGCCTTTACTATCAATGGCTTTCTCTTCAAAGAAAAATCGAATAGCACTGCCTGATTCAAAAAAGTAGTCATCACTAGAGCGTTCTTGTTCATCGGTTGTAAAAATGGAGCGTTTTTGAGGGGGTTCAAATTCTTCAATGAGCTGCACTGCGCGCTGCATTAATGTTTGGCGCTGTGCTGGTGACATAAAGTCGTTAATAACAAGGTAACCTTGTTGGCTGTATTCTTGAAGTTGTATAGAGCTAAGCATAATAAGTATCCAAAAATCAAAAGCTTGGTTTGAAGGTGGGTGATATATACCGCCCATGCACTTTCTTGCAGCTATATGCTAAAGCCAATCAATAATGCTTTCGCCTTCGCTATCAATGTTTAACCATTGATCTGGGGCATCGCCCTCTTGCCAGCTAGAAATAACGCAACGTACGTTTGATTGGAAGTGTATAAAGGCTGCCTGGGCACAGGTTTTATCATTGGCCCACGGGGTGCTTTTGGTATTAAACCAAATGCTACTAAAGTTACTTTGCACCTTATTAAGCACGATTATTTCAAATTCTGCTGGTGGGCTATCAGAATCAGCTGAATCATCAGATCCAGTCGAATCATCAGCGCTGGCCACATCAGCAAAAGTAGCCCAATAAGCTTGACGTTTAGGGTTAGAGCTTTGCACCTCTAAACTTGATGTGCAGGTGTCTAGCCAAGCTTTAATGGCTTCTGGGCTGACTGATTTTATATAAATTTCAATATCGGTTTGAATCATGTGTTCTGCTCCTGCGTCATTAGGCGAGTAATAACGCCAAAGTAGACTTGTGTCAGCTGCTCTAAATCACTCACTTTAACGCATTCGTTAAGTTGGTGAATAGTGCCGTTACAAGGCCCTAGTTCCACCACTTGCGCGCCCGTTGGCGCAATAAAACGACCATCAGAAGTACCACCAGCCGTAGACAGTTCTGCATCAGTGCCAGTGACCGCTTTAATTGCATCACGGCAAGCATCGACCAAAGAGCCTGACCCTGTTAAGAAGGGCAGACCGTTGTAGGTCCACTGGATGTCATAATCTACTTTATGATGGTCCAGAATAGTTTCCACCTTACTGGTAAGGTCATCAGCGGTAAGCTGCGTGGAATAACGAAAATTACACATCACTTCCACATGGCCAGGTACTACGTTAGATGCACCAGTGCCGCCATTAATGTTGGCTATTTGAAAGCTCGTAGGTGGAAAAAACTCATTGCCATCATCCCATTGAGTAGACACTAGCTCTGTTAATGCCGGTGTAATTTTATGGATAGGGTTAATGACTAAATGTGGGTAGGCTACATGGCCCTGAATGCCTTTGGCGGTGATGTTGGCTGTTAATGAACCACGACGGCCATTTTTAATCACATCACCCAAGGTGTTGGTAGAGGATGGTTCGCCGACAATACACCAATCCATTTTTTCCCCACGAGCTTCCAAAGTATCGATAACACGTGTGGTGCCATCTACAAACGGGCCTTCTTCATCACTAGTAATGAGTAGAGCCAGGCTACCATGGTGATTAGGGTATAAGGCAATAAACTCTTCGAGGGCTACAATCCAAGACGCTAAGCTGCCTTTCATGTCTGCGGCACCGCGGCCAAATAGAAAGCCATCTTTAATGGTGGGTTCAAACGGTGGTGTGTGCCATTGATCTACTGGGCCACTGGGCACCACATCTGTATGACCAGCAAAGGCCAGCACAGGTTTTTCTGTGCCTCGGCGGGCCCAAAAGTTATCTACCTCGCCAAAACGCATGCGCTCTATGGTAAAACCAATGGCTTCAAGTCGAGCAATCATTAATTCTTGGCAACCTTTATCTTCTGGCGTAACAGAGGCACGACCCATAAGGTCTTGGGCTAAAGCGATAGTAGGTGACACAGGCATGGTTTGAGTCATCTTAGTTATTACTGTGTAAGTCGGCGTTAAGTTCTACCGCAGTGCGGTTAGGCTTTACTTCAATGCGACCATTCAATGAATTACGGCGGAACAATAAATCTGGCTTACCGGCTAGGGTGGCTGCCTTAACGGTGTCTACCAAGTCGTTGTTCATATCCAATAAAACCACCTTAGAGCCACCAGTAATGTACAAACCAGCTTCAATAATACAGCGATCACCAATAGGAATGCCCATACCAGCATTAGCACCAATAAGGCTATCTTCGCCAACGGAATTAACGATCTTGCCACCACCAGATAACGTACCCATGGTGGAGCAACCGCCACCTAAGTCACTATTATGGCCAACTGTAACGCCTGCTGAGATGCGGCCTTCGATCATGCCGTGGCCCAAGGTGCCTGCATTAAAGTTAATGAACCCTTCGTGCATCACGGTGGTACCTTCGGCAACGTGGGCACCTAAACGGACACGTGACGCATCGCCAATACGAATGCCTTTGGGTACGGCGTAATCGGTCATGCGTGGGAACTTGTCTACCGCGTTAACGTGCAACCATTCGCCACGTAAACGGGCATCCATTTGGCGTTGGGTTAAATCTTCTATGGCAATTGCCCCTTCGTTAGTCCAGGCCACGTTAGGTAAAAGCCCAAAAATACCATTAAGATCCATAGAGTTAGGTTGCTTAAGGCAGTTAGATAACAATTGTAGCTTTAGGTACACCTCTGGCGTGCTTTGTGGGCCAGTATCGGTTTCTAGTAAGGTAATCACCATAGGCTGGCCTTTGTCTGCCGCCTGGGTTAACCATTTAGCATGGTCAGCTTCACCCGCAATAGTGCATGCTTGTGCCAGTTGGTTTGCTTGCTTAGCATCAATGTGTACAGCGTGGTTACCACTGGCTAGGTGGCTGCCTAAAACACCTGCAACAGCGGCAACTAGGTTAGCACTAGGGTTTAACATTGGCTGCGGGTAAAACACCTCTAACCAATCTCCTTGGCTAGATTGGCTACCAATACCAAAGGCAAAACTAAAATGGCTCATGGAACTCTCCGATAAATAATGGGTTAAAACTGATCGTTTAAATATAGTGCAAAATACAGTTCAAAAAAACAGCTCAAAAAATAGTAGCGTATTGGTCGGCTTGAAAACCGACTACGGTCCGAACGTGTTGTTCATTTTGTACAATCATCAACGGGCGTTTGATCATAGAGGGGTGGGCTGCTAAAAGCTCACAAATGGTGGCCTCATTGACAGCATCTTGTTGTGCTGCTGGCAACTTACGCCATGTGGTGCCGCGCTTATTAAGTAGCAGTTCCCAGCCCACTTGGTGTGCCCAACCCTCTAACTCTATAACGCTGGGCGGTTGTTTTTTGTAATCTCTAAAATTAAATTCAATACCCGCATCAGTGAGCCACTTTTTGGCTTTTTTAACAGTGTCGCAATTGCTGATGCCGTGCATTTGTACTTGAGTCACAGGGGTTTCCCATATGGGTGATTAAGGGCGTTAAAAGCAGAGCCCAGATAGTATCAGAAGTGAGGGTGTGTTTGCCATTTAGAGGTTTGAAATACTGCCATGTGAGCGTTATTTATCCAAGGCAGTGCAAATTTCATCTTCAAGGGTTTTTAGTAGGTGCGAATCAATAATACGTTCGCCATTATTAAGGGTAATAAAGAACACATCATCTACGCGGCCACCAATGGATTGAATTTTAGCTTTTTGAATGGTGATGTCCAAACGCATAAACACTAACCCCACCTTAGCTAATAGGCCTGGTCGGTCTGCGCTTGATAGTTCTAGCCTAGTCCAGCTTCTGCCTTCTGGGTTGCTTAAACTAACGATAGATGGCTGATTAAAAAGCTTGTGGGTTCTGGGTTGGCGTTGTTGAACAATGTAGGCAAAGTCATCAGGGTATAGCAGCGCCTGGGTCAGTCGCTGTTTTAGCTTTTGCAATAACACAGGTGTTTGGTTAATAGTGTTGCCATTGGTATCAAGCACCACAAAGGTATCCATACTGTAGCCGTCTTCTGTTGTGATAATACGGGCGTCTTGAATATCAAGGCGCAATTGGCCAAGAATGGCGCAAAGTGCGGCAAATAAGTTGGCCTTGTCTTTGGTGTAAACGAAGACTTGAGTGCCACCTTCAAACACGCTAAACGAAGTTTCGCTAAGGGCAACCAAAGGCCCATCAATCTGGTGGTTCAAAATAGTGCGGGTATGCCAAGCAATGGTTTTGGCGTTTTCCCGAATAAAATAATCATCCCCTAGGTTCTTCCACAGGCGCATTACCGAGGCAGGGTTAAAACATTGCTGCTGCAGCAGTTTGCGGGCATCAGTTTGGCTTTGTTCAATAAGTGCGTGGTGATCTACGGGCACGTCTAAACCTAACCGAAGCACTCGGTTAGTGGCAGTATAAAGTTGACGTAAAAGGGATGCGCGCCAATTATTCCACAAGGCTGGATTGGTGGCATTAATGTCGCACACTGTGAGCACGTAAAGGTAATCTAGGTGCAGCTTATCACCCATTTTAGTGGCAAATTCATGGATGATATCAGGGTTGCCAATGTCACGTTTTTGGGCCGTCATAGACATGTATAAGTGATGACGGACTAACCAGCTAACTAGCTCAGTATCCCACTTCCCTAATTGATGTTGCTTACAAAAATGCCGTACTTCCTCTGCACCAAAAACTGAGTGGTCATGACCACTACCCTTGCCAATGTCATGGTAAAGACCGGCAATATAAAGCAGTTCAATCTTAGGGAGTTCATGTATTAAGCGACCGGCTACGGGGAAGCGTTCTTGTTGTTCAGGCAGCAGCAGTTCGCGCATTTTTTTCACCACTTTCATGGTGTGTGCGTCAACAGTATAAATATGATAAAGGTCGTGCTGCATGCGGCCTACAATTTTGTTAAAGCTGGGAAGGTAATCCCCAAGCACCCCTTGGCGCTGCATTTCCAGCAAGGTATGAGACATACGTGTGGGGCACCGAAGCAGTTCCATAAACAAGCTATTAACTCGAATATCGCGGCGGTATTTGTCATCGATTAAGTGACGATGAGCTTGAATCAGTCGCTTGCATTCGGCCCCTATAGCATGGCATTGAGGGTTTTGAGCCAAAATAACAAAGGCTTCCATTATGGCAAAGGGTTGGCGCAAAAATACGTTAGTAGAACAGGCTTGCAAGCGGCCATTACGCAGTTCAAAGCGTTTATTAACAGACACCACTGTGTCTTCATCATGGGCATGTAATATGGCTTGGTCAAACAGTGCAAGTAAGGTTTGGTTAAGCTCTGATACATGCATTGCTGTGCGGTAATAACGATGCATAAACTGCTCAACGGCCAGCTCATCGTCATTGTCTTCATAACCAAAAAAAGCAGCAAGTGCACGCTGATGATCAAACAGTAATCTGTCTTCTGGTCGTTTGGCGATCAAATGCAGTGCGTAACGAATAGTCCACAGGTAATTAGTAGCCTGTTTAAGGGTGTCTAGCTCATCTTGATTAAGGTAGTTGTGGCCGGAGAGCTCTACCATATAACGCAGGCCAAAATGACGTTTGCCAATCCAGTCAATGGCTTGAATGTCGCGCAAGCCACCAGGAGAGTTTTTAATATTAGGTTCTAGATTATATTCAGTCTCGTCAGTGCGCAGATGCCTTTGCTGCTGAGTTTTAATTCGGGCTTTGTAAAAAGACTCATCACTCCATGCTTGTTCAGAAATCACCCAATTAAAGGCTTTCTTGCGTAAGCTGGCTGTGCCAATTAGGGTGTGCGATTCAAGTAAGCTGGTGGCGATGGTGATGTCATTTTCAGCCTGTTCGCAGCAATCTTTTAGGGTGCGAACACTAGAGCTGATTTGCAGGCCTAGGCCCCAAATAAAGGTGATAAATTGCTGAGTGCTACTGTGCCAGCTAGATTCTTCTAAGTCGTTACCTAAAAGAATAAGCAGATCGATGTCTGAGTGAGGGTGCAATTCACCACGGCCATAGCCGCCCACGGCCACTAATGCAGCTTCTTTTGGCCAGGTGTATTGCTGCCACGCCAAGCACAATATCTGGTCCACTAACCATGCGCGGGCATGGACAAGCTCATAAATGCGGGTTTCTTTATGCTGGTTAAATAAATGGTCTAGGGTTTTTTGCCCATCGGTTAGCACCAGCTTTAGTGCCTTTAGGGCTTTGGCTGCAGGGAGGGAGGCTAGTTGTTGCTGCAGCTTCTCATGATTGATAAGTTGCTGCTGCAGTGGCTTGCTAACCACAGACATAATTAGACCATTTCTTCTTTACGAATGGTGAGGTTTTCGAAGCCATCGGCAGTGACTAAGATAGTATGTTCAAATTGAGCAGATAAACGCTTGTCGGCGGTAGTGACTGTCCAGCCATCACTCTTATTTAGCTTAACGTGACGTTTGCCCGCATTAAGCATGGGTTCAATAGTAAAGATCATGCCCTCTTTAAGTTCAACGCCTGTATTGGGCCTGCCATAGTGCAGTACTTGTGGGTCTTCATGAAAACCTACACCGATACCATGGCCACAGTACTCTTGCACAATAGAGTAGTGATTGGCTTCTGCATAAACTTGAATAACATGGCCAATATCGCCTAAACGGGCACCAGGCTTAACTAGATCAATACCTTTATAGAGGCACTCTTGGGTAATGGTGACTAAGCGCTGAGAATGAGGGGCTACTTCGCCTACAGGGAACATACGGCTGGTGTCGCCATGATACCCGTCTTTAATCACGGTGATGTCTATGTTCACCCAATCACCATTTTTAAGTGGTTTGTCATTGGGGATGCCGTGGCACACCACTTGGTTTACCGAGGTGCAAATAGACTTAGGGAAACCATGGTAATTTAACGGCGCTGGAATAGCATCTTGCACGTCAACGATATAGTCATGGCAAATTTGATTAAGCGTGTTAGTAGTTACGCCCACCTTTACATATTCGTGGATCATCTCCAGTACTTCTGCCGCCAAACGGCCAGCAATACGCATCTTTTTAATTGCTGCGGCGTCTTTAATTAATATGTTCATGTGTTCCTCTATACTCTTTATGCTTACGGTGGCCATTAATGTGTAAAAGTAAGTCGGCAACCGCCAAAGTTTAGGCCCAGTCAGACCTAACATGATGATGATTATATCAGACTACACAGTAAAATTGACTGGTGTATTTGAGCTAAGAGGCCACTCAAAAAGAAAATGAG
Organism: uncultured Oceanospirillaceae bacterium; assembly: GCA_913052465.1. Classification (GTDB taxonomy): domain Bacteria; phylum Pseudomonadota; class Gammaproteobacteria; order Pseudomonadales; family Balneatricaceae; genus Njordibacter. The sequence continues at coordinate 28,376 of CAJXEN010000001.1, read as the reverse complement.
GGCGTGGTTAAGTTTCTATGGTGGTTTTAAAAGCAAGCAAATAATACATAAACTGTAAATTATGGCCTTTCAACAAAGTTTGTGGGTTGGATCAAGGCTTTTGATCTAGGTAGTACCAATTTAACCTGCGCCCCTTCCCCTAAATATCCAAAATCTACACAACACTATTTATAGCTTTAGGATCTTTAGCAGTTAATAACTCTTTAATGTTATTAGATAAAATCATCATACCCCAATTCTTACATGCTCTGTAAGGAACCAAAAAATTAATATGTTAGTGTCGCTGATAATGGCCAATTACCAACAGCGGCCCAGTTTTGTATTAATCAGTTTATAACTAGCAGTGCTAGTGATAGCTGTGGTTGAGAGAGTAGTGATCATGAATCATACTTATTGTTTGTTGTGGAGCCATGCTCGAAGGGCATGGGTTGTGGTAGGCGAGACTGCCCGTAGCCAGAGTAAAAACACCACCCGTGGCGTGGTGCTTGCGGCCGCTTCCTTAGCAGTGACGGCAATGCTGGCCTTTCCCACTCAAGCAGGCCCCAGTGGTGGGCAAGTCACTGCTGGCCAAGGGGCTATTAGCCACAGTACAAATACCACTACCATCAACCAAAGTAGCAACAATCTGTCTGTTAATTGGCAAAGTTTTAACGTCAGTGCCAATGAAACGGTTAACTTTATTCAGCCCAGTGCTACAGCTATAGCCGTTAACCGTATTCTAGACACCAACGGCTCCAAGATCATGGGTAACATTAACGCCAATGGCCAGGTGTATTTAATTAACCCCAACGGTATTTTGTTTGGTCAAAATGCCCAAGTTAACGTTGGGGCATTGGTAGCATCTACCTTAAACATTACCGATGCTAGCTTAAGCAACACACAACAAACCTTTGCCGGTAACGGCATGGGCAGCATTGTTAACCAAGGCCAGATCACCGCGCAACAAGGGGGTTTTGTGGCCCTTATTGGCAATAGCGTTAGTAACAAAGGCACTATTAACACCCCCCAAGGCACCACAGCACTAGGCGCAGGTAACAAAGTGACTGTGACCTTTGCAGACAGCCACATCATCGACATGCAAGTAGACCAAAGCGTGCTAGACAGCCAAGCACTTAATGGCGGCTTAATTCAAGCTAATGGGGGTGTAGTGCTAATGAGCGCTGGTGCTAAAGACGCCGTACTGGCAAGCTTGGTGAATAATACCGGTATTATTCGCGCCAACACCGTAGCAGAAATAGACGGCAAAATTATATTGCTAGGAGGAATGACAGCAGGCCGCACACAGGTGGCGGGCACCTTAGATGCAAGTGCGCCAGACGGCGGTGATGGTGGTTTTATTGAGACCAGTGCGGCCCAAGTGATACTGGAAGAAGGTCTCACGGTGAGTACGCAGGCACCGTTTGGCCAGACGGGCTCCTGGCTGATCGACCCGACTGATATTGAGATTGTTGCGGGTACGGATGACAGCTCCAGCAACTGGTCTGCTAGTCAGATTAAAGCAGGCACTATTGAGGCGGCGCTAACCACTACCAATGTAGAGATCACCACGGCAGTGGACGGGGCAGGAGAAGGAAACATTACTGTTAATGCGGGCATTATCTGGACAGCAGATACAGACCTTACTCTGAATGCTCATAACAACATCGTTGTGAATGCCACCATTGACGCTAGCGGGGGCACAGGCGGCCTTGCCCTGCATTATGGCCAAGGGTCATCTGCTGGCACAGAATCCAGCTACTCAGTCGCAGGTATTGGAAAAACGGTGGTATTGAGTGGTTATCGTTTAACCGGCAAGGATGCGGGCAACTACACCTTGGCTCAGCCTACGGGCCTAAAGGCTAACATCACCAAAGCCGACCTTACTATTGCGGGCCTTACAGCATTAGCCAAAAAGCATGATAAAACCACTAAGGCCCAGCTGAGCGGAACGCCTAAAATCAACACCTTGGGGCAGGATGTGGTTTCTCTAGTGGGCACTGCAAGGGGTGAGTTTAGCAGTACTGATGTTGGCGAGGCTGTTGCTGTTTCCGTCACGGGTTACAGGCTGACTGGTAAGGATGCTAGTAACTATAACTTGCTCCAGCCTGTGGGTTTGGATGCGGATATTGAAACGGCGTCTGAGCCTAAGTCTAAAGCCATTGCCCGTGTACTGGCGTCGCTTAAACTACCTACCTTTAGCGTTAAACCTTTGGTGAGAATGGTGGCGCCTGTTATAAGGCCTATCGCTAGGCCTGTGGTTTTGGCTAGGCCTGTGGTTTTGGCTAAGGCTGGGGGAGCAAAACCTGTGAGGCAGGGTAATGCAGTAGCAAAGCCTGAAGCTAAGGTTGAAAGCGGTGGTGTGGCTACTGCTCCTGCGTCGACTGATGCGAGCGCTAGCCCAGGTCCAGGCACAACCACAGCAACGGTCGCAGTGAAATCTGAATCTAAAGCACAACCTGTGGTCACTGCCAGCGTGTCCTTGGGTAGTGGTGGCTCAGTTTCTTTTGTAATGGATGGCGGTGTGAATATGCCTGAGACTATGGTGGCTTCTAATGATGAATAATGATGTGGGTTTTAGGTTTTTACCTATTGTAGGCTTGGGTTTTATTTTGTGTGCAGGCTCAGGTTTGGTAGTTGCAGACACGCCTTTGGCGGGCAGTTTACAACAGCAAGTTGAACCGAACGCAGGGTCTGCAGCTGACTTAGCCAACTCTGCTAGCTTAGAAGGTTTGCTCCAGCCCGAAGTGCTTGCTGATTTGCCAAGTACCCGTGCGTTTATGGTGAATGAAATTAGCATTGTAGGTAATGTGTCTTTTACTAAGGAAGCGCTCCATGCACTGGTGGCCGATGCCGAAGGTAGCGAATACACCTTAGTTGAGCTAGATCAAATTGCTCAGCGTATTACCAGCTATTACCGGGATCAGGGTTATTCCCTTAACCGAGCCATTATCCCAGCACAAGAAATTAGTGATGGGCTGGTGATCATTGCTGTTGTGGAGGCCAAATTTGGTCAAGTGGGGTTGGTAAACAACAGTCTAGTGAGCGATAAGTTACTCAACAATACCATTGCTCCTATTTAAGCAGGAGCAGTGATTGCCGATGCTAATCTGTATTCAAGTTTGTTGTTATTGTCCGACATTCCAGGGCTTGTGGTGCAATCAACCCTAGTTCCAGGGGATGAAGTAGGGCATTCGGATGTGCAGTTGCAAACGAGCGACGCGGCGCCTGTAACCGGTAGCGTTACTGCAGACCAACATGGCGATAAATACACCGGGCAAGAGCAGGTAGTGGCCAGCATTAATATGAATAACCTTGCTGGCCACGGTGATGTGTTGAGCTTAAACGGCATGCTCACCAGTGGTGACCTTAAATACGGGCGTGTGGGTTATGATTGGCTGCTTAATGGCAAAGGAAGCCATATAGGGGCCTCTTATTCTGGGGTTAATTATGCGCTCGGCAAAGACTTAACCAGCATAGAGGCACATGGTACCTCCAGAGTGGCCAGTGCATGGTTTAAACAGCCCTTGCTACGTAGCCTCACGGCTAATGTTAATGGCCAATTGCAATATGAAGACAGCCAACTTAAAGACCATGTGGACAGCAGTGATTCCCGTACCGACCGCACCCTAAAACACTGGTCATTCACCTTGTCTGGTGATGCTAAAGACGTGTTTGTGAAGGGTGGTAGCTCATCTTGGAGTGTGGCGATCACCAGTGGTAGGCTGGTTTTCGATGATGTCACAGCGCAAGCTGCGGACGCGGATGCAGGCCAAACACAGCGGCGTTTTTGTAAGCTCAATGTCACCTTAAGCCATGTGCAGGGGCTGTCTGCTAAAGACTCAGTGCTGGTGAGCATTACCAGCCAAAAGGCTGATGGTAATTTAGACTCGCTACAAAAAATGGGTGTAGGCGGTGCAAGTTCTGTACAGGGTTATAAAGGTGGTGCGGTGTCTGGCGACAGTGGTTATTTTGGTAGCATACAATGGAACCATCAATTGGGTACACAATTTGGTGGGTCTGTTACGGGTTCGGTGTATTATGATAGTGCAAAGGTCACTATTAACCATACACCGTGGGCGGGCTTAACTAGTGATAATCAGGCCACGCTCAGTGGTGCGGGTTTAGGGCTGAGCTGGACCAATGCTAAGCAAGTTTCTGTTAGCCTAAATGTGGCAGGGCCAGTGGGGCCAAGTTCTTCTTTGGTGACTGACGCACCAGAAATGCGGGTGTGGTTGCAGGTTAGCAAAAGCTTTTAGCAGCTGTGAGTTATATTACCAACAGGCTTGGCCTGTATTTAAAATTTCAGGAGGTAAAAGGGTTGGGTTATAAACGGTATTATTCCACTGGTAAACATGTACTGATGATAGTCGCTGCGCTTTCGCTATTTATTGCAGGTAATCGTTACATACTCAGCCAAGAGCCAGTAGCAAAGGGCGTGGATTCATACTGGGTGATGCATGAGGTTGGTGCTATTGTGGCTGATGATTCAATACTTTGGCGCGAAGGGAAGCGAGTTGATGCCGGTATGACCACACAACAGGTGGACTTCAAGTTGCAGATCAGTGACTCTTCTAATGCACAGTACCTTGCTGTCACCCCCTCATATTTAGACTCAGTGGTGGTCGAGTTTTTTGACCAGCAGGGTAATATTATTAATACACAAATCAAGGGCGATAAAGAGGTTCTTGAGGCTCTTGAGGCTATAGATTACCATTATGACCTGGGCCAGTTTGTATTCTACATCCCCAGCAATGCAGAGTCATCACGGATAAAAGTACGCTCAACACAAAATCTTGCAGTATCACTTAGTTTTTTTTCTGGGGATATGCTGGTAAGGCAAAATGTGTTCAGTTTGATCATGATAACTATTGTTTTATTTACCATAATTTCTGCAGTTGTGGTGTCTTTTATTGCAGGGATTAGGCTCAAACAACCTTTATTTTTTGCCTTCGCTGTACATCAGTTTGTATGGTTTTCAGCGTTGGTGGCATTTAGTAATTTGGTGCCAATTTTTTGGCCGAACCATCATCAATTAAATGGCACTGTGTTAGGCGCGTTATCAATTACTTTGGTGATGTCTGCAGCTATTTTTCATTGGTTAGTGCTTAAGCATATGGTTTCCATGAGGTTACTAGATGCACTAATGAGTATTGTGGTGTTTACTACCTCTGTTAACCTTGTTGTTTATTTTTTCGTTGATCAAAATATAGCGATTGCTAGTAGTAATGTCACCACGGTAGTGCTTGCCTTTATCTTAGTAGCTTTTATCCCGCGTAGAAGTCCAAAAGACAGAGTTCAGGGGCTTATCTTTAGAAAGGTTCGCGGGTTGTACAGCTTTTTGATGTTGTTAGTGGCTATAGCTGCTCTGTCTCGATTAGGTTTTGCACAAAACTCACAAACTAATACCTACATGTACGCACTAATATCTTTGGTGGTATTGGCCATTATTTTGCTGTTGCGCACCACCATTATACGCAGACGTACCTTAAATATTGCTAAGACATCTTTTCGCTTAGCTAGGTCCAACGAGCAGCTTAATAAAGATTTAGCCGAGCAATCTGCTCTGTTATCAATGTTATCCCATGAAATAAAAACCCCACTCACAACGCTACACTTTTGTGTTTCTGATGCTCCTCAAAAAGACAAAATACACAAACAGCTCTCTCATATTCAAAATGTGGTGGACAAAGTTGAGTTGATGGGCAGTCTTGACGCTGATTTTGTTAGCCATGAGCAGGTATATATTATTGAGCTGGTGCGCAATCAATGGCAAAAACCACAAAATTTCAGTGGTGATGGTCGTAAGCTCAATCTAATGAGCCGTGGTGATCTTAATTTAGTGGGCAATAAGTTAGCTTTGGAGGTGATTGTTAATGATTTGCTTAACAACGCTAGAAAATATGCAACGGGTGGTCGTGTTCAGGTTAATGTTTTAGACCAAGGTGGTTATGTCTACTTGCGCTTCAAAAACGATTGCGAAAAACTGACTTCATCCAGTTTGTTAGCGCTAACCGATAAATACTACCGGGCGCCCAACGTAGGCGGAGTTCGTGGCACAGGGCTAGGTTTGTGGATCGTTAAAAACCTTTGTGTTGCCAATAATTATAAACTGAGTTTTCAGCTAAAAGGCAACGTCTTTATCGCAACGGTGGGGATAAAAAATGACTAGACCGTTAATATACATTTGCGAAGATGACCCTAGTTTAGGTGAAGTGGTGATGGACCGATTGAAGTTAGAAGGTTATCAATGCCGTTTGTTTAGTGAGGCATCAGCAATGGACGAGCAAGCTGAACTGCAAGTGCCAGACTTGCTGTTATTAGACATTCAGCTGCCGGGTGAATCTGGCTACAGTATCGCCCAACGCTACTTACGAGCTATGCCCAGTTTGCGGGTAATTATGATGAGCGTATTGAATAAACAGCATGATGTTCTTACCGGATACAACTCTGGCGCCATGCTCTATTTGGCTAAGCCGTTTAGGCCAGAAACCTTAGTTGCATGCTTGAAAGGGGTGTTTGGTAGCTTGGCCAATGAGGACCCTGAAGAATCTCAAGAGCTATACTTAACAGTAGCGTCCCAAACCTTGAGCCATCAGGGCATTACTGTGCAATTGATAGAGCGAAGTGAAAGTGTTATTATTTTTAGTATTGCGTTACCCAGAAGCGGGGGAATACCACGAGCTTATGTATCATCTAGGTCTAGACTTGGAAAGTTCCCGAAAAAATACGCTGGAAACTTTTATCAGCCGCATGCGTAACAAGCTTGCCCCTATAGCCCGGAAACATTTAACCATCAAAAATGTTCGTAACAGGGGTTATCAGCTGTCCACTGAGTTGATTGTATGCAAGGAGCGTTATAATTCAGCTAACGACTAGATTACTTTTGATATTCAATGCTAGTTATGGTATAAATTGCGCGCCCAAATTCGTTCTGGTCTCTTTTGATAAAGAGGTCCGAGTATTTGGAGCTTAACTATAACGTCACACATAAATCGGCACATGGTTCTGGGTGTTGGATGTCTGTTTTAAGGCTTCTGATCGAACCATGGTTCTTACTTTTCTTTTGTTAAAGTGTAAGTAAGACGAGGGTTTATGGAGGCCTAACCCATACAAAGGAAATTAAAATGACTAAAGTAAGTATGCGCGACCTGCTTAAAGCCGGCGCCCACTTCGGCCACCAGACACGTTACTGGAACCCAAAAATGGGTCAGTACATTTTCGGTGCCCGTAACAAGATTCATATCATCAACCTAGACCAAACTTTGCCGGCTTTGAACGAAGCTCTTGCTATCGTTGAAAACATGGCTGCCAACAAGAACAAGGTATTGTTCGTTGGTACTAAGCGTGCGGCAGGTAAGTTGATTAAAGAACACGCTAGCCGTGTTGGCATGCCTTACGTTAACCACCGCTGGTTGGGTGGTATGTTGACCAACTACAAGACTATTCGTCAGTCAATCAGTCGTTTCCGCACCTTAGAAACGCAGTTCGGTGATGGTACTTTTGAGCAGCTAACTAAGAAAGAAGCGTTGATGCGTCAACGTGAAATGGAAAAGCTTGAGCGCGCAATTGGCGGCATCAAGGACATGGGCGGCTTGCCAGACGCATTGTTCGTGGTAGACGTTGAGCATGAGCGTATTGCTATTAACGAAGCTAACAAGTTGGGCATCCCTGTTATCGGTATTGTTGATACTAACAGCAACCCAGATGGCATTGATTACGTAATCCCTGCTAACGACGACGCTTTACGCGCCATCGAAATCTACGTTTCTGCTATGGCAGATGCTTGTGCATCTGGCAAAGACGACGGCACCTCTGTTGCTGGTGAATTCGTAGAAGTTGCAGAAGAAGAAGTAGTAGCCGCTGAGCAAGTCTAAACCTTTGGTTTAGGTAGGCGAATATACAAAAGGGAGCTTGCTCCCTTTTTTTAACGACGTCCTGTGTGACGTTGGAACCCAATTTGAGGATTTTCTAATGGCTGCAATCACTGCATCTATGGTTAAAGAACTGCGCGAGCGTACAAGCTTGGGCATGATGGATTGTAAAAAAGCTCTTGTAGCTGCTGAAGGCAATATTGAGCAGGCAATCGAAGACTTGCGTAAGTCTAGTGGCATGAAAGCTGCTAAGAAAGCTGGTCGCATTGCTGCTGAAGGTGTTGTGTGTGCAAAAGTTGCCGCCGATGGTTCTTTTGGGGTGTTGGTTGAAGTGAACTCGGAAACAGACTTTGCTGCCCGCGATGAAGGTTTCTTAGCCTTTGTTTCTAAAGTGACCGATGCGGCCTTTGCTGCTAAGCAAGACGATATTGCAGCCGTAATGGTGGGCGAATTGACTGAAGCTCGTGAAGCGTTAGTTCAAAAGATTGGTGAAAACATCACTCCTCGTCGCATCGTTATGCTTGAAGCTGCTAACGTTGCAGCCTATGTGCACAGCAACAGCAAGATAGGTACTTTGATCGCTTTGACCGCTGGTGACAGCGAATTAGCAAAAGACATAGCCATGCATGTAACAGCCGTTAACCCACGTGTAATCGGCCGTGATGACATGACTGCCGAAGAAGTGGAAAAAGAAAAGGACATCATTAAGGCTCAGCCAGATATGGCCGGCAAGCCAGATGCAATTGTAGACAAGATGATGATGGGTCGCATTAACAAGTTCTTAGCTGAAAATAGCCTAACTGAGCAGCCATTTGTTAAAAATCCTGATCAGAAAATCAGCGACTTGCTCAAAGCTGCAGATGCTAGTGTTACTGCTTTTAATCGTTTAGAAGTAGGTGAAGGCATTGAAATAGAAAAAGTAGACTTTGCTACTGAAGTAGCACAGCAGCTAAAGGGTTAACCCCTATTAGCTTGTATGAAGCGCCGTCATGGTGGATTAGTCCACTATGACGGCGCTTTTTTTTTGATTTAAGCCAGGCGCATAACTTGCCCTTAGGCTGTTAATACGTCACTATCTTATTGTTTTGGCAGCGCTATATATTGCTATTAATAATATGACTGTTGCACACTAAATTTTTGGAGAAAATGAATGCCAATGTCTGATAAGCGTCAACCTCGCTATAAGCGGATTTTGCTCAAGCTCAGCGGCGAAGCATTAATGGGGAGCGAGAATTTTGGTATTGACCCTAAGGTGTTGGACCGAATGGCCCTAGAGATTGGCCAATTGGTGGGTATTGGTGTACAGGTGGGCTTAGTAATTGGCGGTGGTAACTTGTTTCGTGGTGCTGCACTTAGTGAGGCAGGCATGGATCGAGTCACTGGTGACCATATGGGCATGTTAGCAACGGTAATGAATGCTTTAGCTATGCGAGACGCCCTAGAGCGCTCAAACATTACTACTCGAGTCATGTCGGCGATTCCAATGAGTGGCGTAGTAGATCATTATGATCGTCGTAATGCCATGTTGTATTTGTCGCAAGGTAATGTAGTTATTTTTTCGGCGGGTACTGGCAACCCATTTTTCACAACGGATTCGGCGGCTTCATTACGTGGCATAGAAATTGAAGCAGACGTGGTGCTAAAGGCTACTAAAGTGGATGGTGTTTACGATTCAGACCCCATTAAAAATCCAAATGCAGTAAAGTACGAATACATCACCTTTGATGAAGCCATAGAAAAGCAATTAGGTATTATGGATCTTACTGCCATGTGTTTGTGTCGTGATCAAGAAATGCCAGTGCGTGTATTTAATATGAATAAATCAGGGGCTTTGGTTAATCTAGTGGTCGGTGGCCATGAAGGTACCTTGGTGAATGTGACCTTGCCTGAGGGTGGAGAATAAAATGATTAATGATATCCAGCAAGATGCCGATGGGCGTATGGACAAGAGTATTATGGCCTTAAGCGAAGCTTTCAAGCGTATCCGAACTGGCCGGGCTCACCCAAGTATTTTAGACAGTGTAATGGTGTCCTATTATGGTAGTGACACTCCCCTTAATCAGTTAGCCAACATCTCCGTTGAAGATGGGCGCTGTTTAGCGGTATCTCCCTGGGAGAAGCCAATGATACCTGAGATAGAAAAAGCTATCATGAAGGCTAATTTGGGTCTTAATCCATCGACTTCTGGTGATTTAATTCGTGTGCCTATGCCAGCGCTTACGGAAGAAACTCGTAAGAGTTTTATTCGCGGTGCCCGTGAAGAAGCAGAAAAAGCTCGTGTGTCTGTCCGTAGCATTCGTCGTGATGCTAATGGTGACATCAAAGAACTTTTGAAAGATAAAGATATTTCAGAAGATGATGCTCGGCGTGGAGAAGACATGGTGCAAAAAGTAACTGACGCGCACGTTGCAACCATCGAAGCGGCTCTAATGGCCAAAGAAAAGGATCTGATGGAGGTTTAACCTGCATCACTATTTCTGATAAGGCCCACATTAAGGATTAATGCATGATTGACCCGCGCCAAGCCATTCTGTCGCATAAGTTAGAAGAGCTGCCTGAGCATGTTGCCATTATCATGGACGGTAATAATCGTTGGGCCAAAAGTCACAGCCTAACAGGTGTGGCTGGCCACAAGGCTGGCGTCGAAGCAGTAAAGGCAGTGATTGAAACTGCTGTGCATTATAAAATTCCAGCGCTTACTCTATTTGCCTTTAGTAGTGAAAATTGGCGTAGGCCACCGCTTGAAGTTAAAGCGTTGATGGATCTCTTTGTTTATGTATTAAAGCGTGAAGTGAATAAGCTTCATGATAATAATATTCGTGTGCGTATTGTTGGTAATACAGCAGAGTTAAGCCTTGAGCTGCAAAAGCTTATTATGGCTGCAGAACAAAAAACACTTTGTAATACTGGTTTGCAGTTGAGTATTGCGGCCAACTATGGCGGACGGTGGGATATATTAGAAGCGGCCAAAAAGATGGCTGTAGAGCTCAAAGAGAGTGGCAGCTCTATCGAATCTGTTAGTGAAGATGATTTTGGCAGGTATCTGTGTTTAGGTGACTTGCCTGCAGTAGACTTATGTATACGCACTAGTGGAGAGCAGCGTATCAGTAATTTTTTATTATGGCAGATGGCCTATGCGGAATTTGTATTTGTAGATACGCTCTGGCCAGAATTTAAACACCAAAAAATGGTGGATACATTAGTTCAATTTGGTCAAAGACAAAGGAGATTTGGCCAAACTGGTGCGCAGTTAATAGAATACGAATCAAATGTTTAACCAAGGAGTGGTTGGCCTCTTTGATACAATGTAAAATAATAATATGTTGAAATCTAGAATTGCTACAGCTTTGGTAATTGCGCCAACTGCGTTAGCGGCGGTGTTCTTTTTACCGCCACAAGCCTTTGCTTTGTTCATGGCTCTTATCGTGCTTATGGCTGCATGGGAGTGGACGTCGATGATGCGCATAGTGAGCCGCAGTCAGCGTACGGTTTACATCTTGGCAGTACTCTTTGCCATTGTAGTTGCTCAAAAGGCCCTACCTTACTATGACAATGTTATATTTGCTGTAGCGTCCTTGTGGTGGTTAGTGGCAACGGCGCTGGTGGTGTTGTATCCTCGAGCTTGTGCCTTATGGTGTGGGCGGCTCAGTAAAGGGGTGGTCGGATTTTTGGTACTGGTACCTACATGGGCTGCGATGGTCTATATCCGCGAATTAGATCAGGGGCCTTGGTTAATCGTGTATATGTTTCTGATCGTGTGGGGAGCAGACACTGGAGCATACTTTGCTGGTAAACAATTTGGTAAGCGCAAGCTTATGCCGCGTGTAAGTCCGGCCAAGTCTTGGGTGGGCATCGGTGGTGCATCAGTTACTGTGTTGTTAGTGTCGATGATTATCCAGCCATATTTGAATTTTTCCCAAAACCTTTCCTTTGGTATCTATATATTAGCCCTAGTGTTGTTATTTGTTTCTGTTATAGGAGACTTAACAGAAAGTATGTTCAAGCGTCAATGTGGCATAAAAGATAGTGGCTCAATATTACCAGGACACGGTGGTATCATGGACCGTATAGATAGCTTAACAGCTGCTGCTCCTGTATTTGCACTGTGTCTTATTGTACTTGGTTAATGAGGATTTAATAGTTTAATGATAATGACCATCTTAACCACTGTGTTTGCCTTAGCCGTTCTTGTTACGGTACATGAAGCTGGGCACTACTTTGTCGCGCGATGGTGTGGTGTAAAAGTATTGCGTTTTTCTGTGGGTTTTGGCCGTCCTATTTTTAGAAAATTAGGTAAAACTGGTACGGAATATGTGTTTGCTTGGATACCTTTAGGTGGCTATGTTCGCATGTTGGACTCGCGTAACGATGACATGGGCACGAGTAAGCTTAGTGCCGCTTTTGATCAAAAAACGCCTTGGCAACGAATTGCTATTGTTATTGCAGGCCCGGTGGTTAACTTACTGTTTGCCGGACTACTTTATGCTGTGGTGCAGATATCAGGTACACCTCAGCTTATTCCCGTAGCTGTTGCGGCAGATAAAGGTGCTTTTGGGTTCGAATCGCCACAGCAAATTTTGGCCATAGATGGTAATAAAACGCCTACTTGGGAAGCAGTTAATATAGCCCTAGCAAAACGTATTGGGGAAACGACAACCATAAGCTTTTTGTTACAAGGGCTTGATGAGCCTTTGTTACAAGGTCAGGCAGTATCACCCAATCAGCTGGATGTTTTACCAGTTTTAGGTGCCCCAGTGGAACGCAGTTTCCCGGTGACGCAATGGATGTCAGCGTCTGTTCCAGCAAGCCCTATGACTCAGCTTGGCTTACAGCCATGGCGACCCAATGTGCCTATTGTGCTCGATCACATTGTCCCTCAAGGGTCGGCACAAGTTGCTGGGTTGCAGCTTGGTGATAAAATAGTGGCTATTAACCAGCAACCTATGAAAGGCTACAATGAATTTGTCGCCTTTGTTCAAAGCCATGCCGATACAAAGGTTATTGTTACCCTTGAACGGCAGTCTCAAAGTTTAAAAATTCCAGTTCGGTTAGGCTCATATGCTAATGAATCGGGCAATCAGACAGGTGTTATTGGCGTGGGTGTGGCATCTATTTCATGGCCTCAATCGATACAGTTTCAGCAGCAGCTAGGTATGTTTTCTGGTTTGATGGCGGGTGGTCAACAGGCCTTGGAAATGGCGGGTCTGACATTAAGCTTTCTGGGACGAATGGTGCAAGGCTTAGTATCTATTGAGCATTTAAGTGGCCCCATTAGTATTGCCAAAATCGCTGGTGCCTCGGCACAGTCTGGTGTGATCGCATACATTAGCTTTATGGCGTACTTAAGTGTCAGTCTTGGAGTGTTAAATCTATTACCCATTCCTATGCTGGATGGTGGGCATTTGTTATATTACCTGGTAGAAGTAATCACGGGGCGCAAAGTGCCAGAACGTATCCAGGCCATCGGTTTGCGTATTGGTATGGCAGTAGTGTTTAGTGTAATGATTATCGCTGTAGCTAATGACTTGATGCGTCTTTAATCTCATTTTAGGTTAGTCAAATATGAAAAAAATTATTTTAGGTGTGCTGTTAAGTTGCACATTGTTAGTGTCGCAGATGGTTGTGGCTGCCAGTTTCATTATTAAAGAAATTCAAATAGAAGGGCTGCAGCGACTTACATCCACTCAGGCTTTTGATCAGTTGCCGTTAAAAATAGGTGACACTGCCGACGAGCGGAGTTTAGCTTATGCCACTCGAAGTATGTTTAAAAGTGGCTACTTTGAAGACATTCAGCTGGCACAAGAAGGCAACCTGCTATTGATTACAGTGCAAGAGCGCCCAGCCATCGGTTTTATTAGCTTAGAGGGTAATAAAATCCTTAAGACAGAACAGCTCCGTGCTGCCTTAGAACTTGCAGGCTTAAAGGAAGGAGAGATCTTCAGACGCGCTACCTTGGCTCAAATAGAGCTAGAGCTTGAGCGAGAATATAATCGCCAAGGGCGATATGCCGTGTTAGTAGAATCTGTAGTCAATGACTTGGGTGAAAATCGTGTTTCTATTGCTGTGAACGTTAATGAGGGCGTCACTTCGTCTATTAGTCAAATAAACATTATTGGTAATAAAGGTTACAGTGATACAGAACTTTTGGACTTAATGAGTTTGCAAACCCCTGGGTTTTGGACATTGTTCACTAAGGACGACCAGTATTCTAGAGTAAAACTCACAGCAGACCTAGAAAATATCCGTTCCCACTATTTAAACAAAGGCTATGTGCTGTTTAATATTGAATCAACACAAGTGGCTATTTCTGCTGATAAAACAGAGGTATTTATTACCATCAACGTGGTTGAAGGTGGTCAGTTTCAAATAGGTAAGCTAAGTATTGCTGGCCAATATGACTTAGAAGAGGCTGATATATGGGCCCTTATTAATACATCTTCCGGTCAAGTGTTTTCTCGGAAAAGCCTTGTCAGTGCTGCTTCAGACGTGCGTGAGCTGTTTGGAGATAATGGTTTTGCCTTTGCAGAAGTGCAGCTGGTGCCTTTAGTTAACGAAATGGACAAAACGGTAGATGTGCAGTACCAAATTAGATCTGGTAAACGAACCTATGTTCGTCGCATAGACTTTCGTGGTAACACCCGCACAAGTGACGACGTATTAAGACGTGAGATGCGCCAGATGGAAGGTGCTTTAGCGTCTATGGCAGATATCACGGCATCAAAGTTACGTCTTCAACGTTTGGGTTTCTTCAAAGATGTAGCAGTAGAAACTACGCCAGTAGCTGGCACTGATGATCAGTTGGACGTGGAGTTTGCAGTAGAAGAAGGGCTTACTGCAGATTGGTCTATAATGTTGGGTTACAATGATGGCGAAGGCCCTTTTTTGGGGGGGGCAGTCAATCAAAATAACTTCTTAGGTACGGGTAATAAAATGGAAGCGTCGTTCTCTTCCAGTAGCAGTACAGATGAATATAAATTTAGTTACCTTAATCCCTATTACACGGTTGATGGCGTGAGTCGAGGCGTTGATTTGTATTACACCAAGCGCGATTATTCTAAGGTTGATGTGAGTAACTTTGCCACTGATACAATAGGCGTGGATATGCGGTTTGGGTATCCGATTAATGACAGTACTCGGTTAGACTTTAAAGTGGGTTACGAGCGCATTGACCTAGAGTTAGGTTCTTCTCCTGCCACAGAAGCTGCAATTTTTGTGGCTGCAGAAGGGCAGAACTACAAGCAGTTCAAAACCTCGATCAACTGGAATACTAATACCCTAAATGACTTTTGGTATCCAACCCAGGGCAGCTCTCATAGGGTTAATTTAGATTTAGCGTTACCTAATAGTGACCTGAATTTTTATCAATTAGGTTATAGCTACCGTAGCTTTATGCCACTTAACTACAGTGAGTCTTTAGTCTTCTCTGCTGGAGCGCGAGTTGGAGTAGTAGGTTCTTACGGTTCCACTAGTGCCACTCCATTTTTTGCCAACTATTACGGCGGTGGCTTTGGCAGCGTGCGAGGTTTTGCTTTCAATTCGTTGGGCCCTAAAAATTCCAATAGCGAACCATTGGGTGGCCAATTAGTGACTACAGCTTCTGCCGAATTAATCTTCCCACTGTTTGGTGATATGCCATCGGTTCGTACCGCACTATTTATTGATACAGGTAACGTGTTCACAGCTGGCGAGTTTTCTGCAGCTGAGTTAAGGGTGTCTGGCGGACTTAATTTGGCTTGGTTGACACCAGTGGGTCCTTTAACATTAGTTTTAGCTAACCCGTTAAAACAAACAACTGGTGATCAAACGCAATCAACACACATTACCTTAGGCCGCTCTTTCTAGCACAAATTCACAAGGAATTATCATGAACAAAGTGAAAAACATTATCGCGTGTGCCGCCTTCATCGTCACTTTAGGGGTGCCACAATGGTCAGCAGCAAACGCCATTGTTGTTCTTAAAGCTGAGCAGGCACTGTTTGCTACGGACAAAGCGGTCGCGCTAGGACAACAGTTGTCTGAAAAGCTTAAGCCTCAAACTAAGCGCTTTGACAATATGGGCCAGCAGTTACAAGCTCTGCAACAGCGACTTGAAGCTGATAAAGACATCATGAGTAGTGATGAAGTACAGAAGCTACAGACAGAAATCCAGGCCCTAAATGTTGAATTCCAACAGCTTCAGCAATACCTATCCAATGCCAAACTCCAGACAGAACAGGAGTTTTTGGCTAATATGCGCCCAGTTTTGGATAAGGTGCTGCGCCAGTTAATTGAAGAAAATAATATTTCTTTAATTATTAATGGCCAATCTGTGATTTATAACACTGTTGAAATAGATATAACTGATAAGGTGGTTGAACTGTTGAATTTGGAACCGTAATTGCGTCATTTAAACCTAGGTACCATCGCTGAACTTATTGGCGCAAAGCTAGCAGGTGACGCTGATTATATTGTCACTGGTATCGCTACACTGGGGTCGGCACTACCTCATCAGGTAAGCTTTTTGGCAAATATGAAATATGCCAATCAGCTAGAAGCCTGCCAAGCAGGTGCAGTGATATTAAATGCTGATCAGGCTAAGCTGTTTGCTGGCCACTGCCTAGTAATGGATAACCCTTATCTAGGTTATGCCAAACTATCACAGCAATTTGTTCCTGCATCTGGTTTTAATGGCATTGATAAAAGTGCCCAAATTCACCCAACTGCGACTATTGGCAACGCAGTTAATCTAGCAGCGGGCACAGTCATTGGCCCATTCGCCAGACTTGGTAATGCTGTATCTATTGGTGCTAACAGTGTTGTGGGAGCCAGCTCTAGTATTGGAGACGGTAGTAACCTTGCTGCCAATGTCACCTTATACCATGATGTTCAAGTGGGTTCTTGTTGTACCATCCATAGTGGGGCTGTTATCGGTGCAGATGGTTTTGGATTTGCAAAAGATGGCCCAGATTGGGTTAAAATAGCTCAGTTAGGTGGCGTTATTATTGGCGATTATGTTGAAGTAGGTGCCGGCACTAGTATTGACCGAGGGGCTTTAGATAACACTATTATAGGCTATGGTGTTAAGCTAGATAATCAAGTTCAGATTGCTCATAATGTAGAGCTCGGCGATTATACAGCTATTGCAGGATGCACGGCCATAGCGGGTAGTACTAAGCTGGGTAAACACTGCACTATTGCAGGGGCTTGCGGCATTACAGGGCATTTAACATTGGTTGATGGGGTGCATGTTACGGCCATGTCTTTAGTAACCCACTCTATTAATGAGCCTGGGGCTTACTCTTCGGGTACTGGCTTAGACACGAATCAGAAATGGCGTCGCAATGCCACACGCTTTAAGCAGCTTGACCAAATGGCGAAACGCCTTAAACAATTAGAATTAGAAATGTCACAGCTTCAAAACTGATTTATATCGAAAGTATTACATAAGGAAAGTAGCAATATGGTTATGGATGTTAAAGAGATTCGTGAGTACTTACCACATCGATACCCGTTTTTATTGGTTGATAGAGTGATAGAGCTCAATCTGGGGAAATCTATTGTGGCGTACAAGAATGTGACGGTCAATGAACCCTTTTTTAATGGCCACTTTCCAGACCACCCCGTAATGCCAGGTGTTTTAATTCTTGAAGCGATGGCCCAAGCTGCCGGCATCCTTGGTTTTAAAACCATGGACAAAACACCTCAAGATGGATCAATATATTATTTTGTGGGTTCTGACAAATTGCGCTTTAAACGTCCAGTAGTGCCTGGGGATAAGCTGCAACTAGAAGCTGCAATCATGTCTGAAAAGCGTGGTATCTGGAAGTTTGAATGCCGTGCAAGTGTTGATGACCAATTGGTTGCTTCAGCAACAATTTTATGTGCAGATAGGAAAGTTTAGTGCCCCAACCATTGATTCATGGGACTGCAATTGTCGATCCCAGCGCCGTTATAGCAGCAGATGTGGAGATTGGTCCATATAGCATCGTGGGTGCTGACGTTGAATTAGGGTCTGGCACCAAGCTTGAATCTCATGTGGTAGTTAAAGGGCCGACGCGCATTGGCAGCAACAATCATATTTTCCAATTTAGTTCAGTAGGCGAAGCCTGCCAAGATATGAAATACAACGGTGAACCTACCCGTTTGGAAATTGGAGACAACAACGTTATACGCGAAGGTTGTACTTTGCACCGTGGCACTATTCAAGATGCTGGCGTGACCAAAATTGGTAGTCATAACTTGTTTATGGCCAATGTCCATGTGGCCCATGATTGTGTTTTGGGTGACCATATTATTGTAGCCAATAACGTGGCCTTAGCTGGCCATGTAAACGTTGGTGATTATGCCATTTTGGGTGGCTTTACAGCAGTCCATCAATTTTGCCATATTGGTACCCATTGTATGACTGGAGCTGGCAGTGTGGTACTAAAAGACATTCCTGCCTTTGTTATGGCTAACGGTAATTCTGTTTCACCCCACGGCATGAATACTGAAGGTTTAAAACGGCGGGGCTTTAGTGAGCACACTATTAAGGTTTTGCGCCAAGCTTACAAGATTGTATTTCGCCAAGGGTTGACTCTAGACGCCGCTATCGCACGTTTACATGAAATGTCTGTAGATGGTGATGAACTAGCAGTATTAATTGCTTCTTTGAAAAATTCTAGCCGCGGCATTATTCGCTAGTAGGTTTGCCATGTCTAAAAATACCATTGTCATTGTTGCTGGTGAAGCCTCAGGAGACATATTGGGGGCTGGCTTGATGCGAGCCTTATTGGAAAAGCAGCCAAAGCTTAATTTTGAAGGCATTGGTGGGCCACTAATGATTGCCCTTGGTTTCAAAACATTAGTGCCTATGGAGCGCTTATCTATCATGGGATTAGTAGAAGTTTTGGGCCGTCTACCAGAACTGCTATTACTTAGGCGGCGCCTAATCAGACGCTATACTCAACATCCTCCTTTGGCTTTGGTTGGTATTGACGCACCAGATTTTAATCTAGTATTAGAAACTCACCTTAAAGCCAACAAAGTACCTACAGTTCATTATGTCAGCCCTTCTGTATGGGCGTGGCGTGAGGAGCGGGTGTTTACAGTAGCTAAAGCATGTCATCGGGTATTAGCATTATTGCCCTTCGAGCTGCCTTATTACGAGCGCCATCAAATCCCTGCCACCTTTGTTGGTCATCCATTAGCAGATGTGATACCTGGAAATCTCAATCAATCACGTGCTAGAAACCACCTTAAGTTAAAACACAGCAAGGTGTTGGCGTTATTGCCGGGTAGCAGGGCAATGGAAGTGAAACAGTTGGCGGCAGATTTTTTATCTGCAGCGTCACTATTGCAAGTCCAACATCCACAATTGCAGTTAGTTTTGGCCGCAGCGAATCTGCAACGAAAAAAACAGCTTGAAACTCTGCTGCTTGGCTTCCCTGATCTCAAAGTGACACTTGTACTGGGTAAGTCTCACTTAGTTTTGGCTGCTGCAGACGCAGTATTGGTGGCTTCCGGTACGGCTACTTTAGAAGCGCTGTTGTTTGAAAAACCTATGCTAGTTTGTTATCGCTTAAGTCCGATCAGCTACCGCTTGTTTAAGCGTAAACTTAAGGTGTCTTTTGTAAGTCTGCCTAATTTGCTGGCGGGCAAAAAAATAGTTGAAGAATTACTGCAAAACGAAGTTCAGCCAAAGGTTATGGCAGACCATTTAACGACGTTATTATTTAACCAAGATGCAGCTCAAAAACAACGCAGCCAGTTTGCTGATATACATCAACAGTTAGCTTGTGGTGCAGATGCCAGTGCGGCTGAGGCGGTAATGGACGTTATTGCCCGGCATGGTGCAGATGTCTTCCAAGGAGACAAGGCATGAGCCAGGCATTAGATGCCGTTGTACTGGTGCCCAGAGTCGGGGTAATTTGTGGTGTTGATGAGGCAGGCCGAGGGCCGTTATTCGGAGATGTGGTAGCGGCGGCTGTCATCCTAGATCCGGCTAAACCTATCGTAGGTTTAGGGGATTCCAAAAAGCTTACTGAAAAAGTTAGAGAAATGCTTTACACGCAAATTTATCAGCATGCTATTAGCGTCGGTGTTGGTAGGGCTAGCGTCGAAGAAATTGACCAGCTAAATATATTACAAGCCACTATGATCGCCATGCAACGTGCCGTAGAGAACTTGAATGTAGTGCCAGATCTAGCATTAATTGATGGTAATCGCTGCCCTTCGTTAGTCTGTGCAAGCGAAGCTATTATCAAAGGAGATGCTAAAGAAATCACCATTGGTGCTGCGTCAATTATTGCTAAAGTTACCCGCGATAGGGAGATGCTAGAATGGCACAATCAATACCCTTGCTATGGCTTAGATAAACATAAAGGCTACCCTACTCAGGCCCATGTGAAGGCCTTGCAAGAGTATGGCGTAAGCCCACAACATCGGCGCAGTTTTGCACCTGTACGACGTTTAATTGGAACTTAATATGACCCAAGATGTACCCTTTGTGCATTTGCGCATGCACTCCGAGTTTTCATTGATTGATAGTATGATTCGGATCAAACCGTTAATGAAAACCCTGCAGGCCGAACAAATGCCTGCGATCGCTTTAACTGACCAATCCAACATGTGTGGCATGATAAAGTTTTATAAAGCGGCACAAAGTGCTGGCATTAAACCTATCTGTGGTTGTGATGTTTTTCTTGCTGCAGGCTATGCCCCCGATGTTAGTGTCAGCCGCATGACGTTGTTAGCGATGAATGCTCAAGGCTACCTAAATCTTACAGAGCTTGTTTCGCGCTCTTATCAAGAAGGTCAGGCTGACGGCAGAGCCATTGTCCAAAAGCAATGGTTGAATGATAAAAATGAAGGGCTGATCGTTCTATCTGGCGCAGCTGAAGGCGAAGTGGGTAAAGCATTAATAAACCGTGGTTTGGACGATGCTAAAGAGCTTTTGAACAACTGGACGACTATTTTTGGTGACCGATTTTATTTAGAGGTTCAGCGCACTGGCCGTCAGTACGATGAGGATTGTCTGCATCTTTCGGTTGAGCTTGCGCAGCTTACACAGGTGCCTATTGTGGCAACTAACGACGTGATGTTTGTGTCAGCAGAAGACTTTGAAGCCCATGAAACGCGGGTGTGTATTAACCAAAGTATGACCTTGGACGACCCCCGAAGGGCGAAGGCGTACTCTAATCAGCAGTACTTGCGCAGTACCCAAGAGATGCAGACGTTGTTTGCAGACTTACCTTCTGCGCTGGCTAATAGCGTACAGATTGCTAAACGCTGTAATTTAGACATTAAGCTAGGCAAGTGCTTTTTGCCAAATTTTCCAGTGCCAGAAGGCATGACCATAGACGAGTTCTTTGGGCAGGTGTCTCGTGACGGTTTGGATAAGCGTTTACAAGTTATTTTGGATCCAACAGACTCAGATTATCATCTAAAACGTAAGAAATTTGATGATCGGTTAGACTTTGAGTTAGGCATTATTTGCCAAATGGGTTTTCCAGGCTACTTTCTTATCGTTATGGACTTTATTCGCTGGGCCAAGGATAACGACATTCCAGTAGGCCCAGGGCGTGGTTCAGGTGCGGGATCCTTAGTGGCTTACGTGTTGGAAATTACTGACTTAGACCCACTGAAATACGACTTATTATTTGAGCGGTTTTTGAATCCAGAGCGGGTATCGATGCCTGATTTTGACATTGATTTCTGTATGGATAACCGTGACCGTGTGATTGAGTATGTGTCGCAAACCTATGGCAAAGATGCCGTGTCCCAAATTATTACCTTTGGTACTATGGCTGCTAAAGCTGTGGTGCGCGATGTAGCTCGTGTGCAAGGCAAGCCATTCGGCTTAGCTGACAAATTATCCAAATTAATTCCTTTTGAAGTGGGTATCACCTTAAGTAAGGCAGTAGAGCAAGAAGACGCCCTGCGTGAGTTTATTGATAGCAATGACGAAGTTCAAGAAATTATGGATATGGCCTATCAGTTAGAGGGACTGACTCGTAATGTGGGCAAACACGCAGGTGGAGTAGTGATCGCACCCACTAAATTAACAGACTTTTCGCCGCTATATTGTGACGTTGATGGTTCTGGCTTAGTAACTCAGTATGATAAGAATGACGTTGAAGAGGCAGGCTTGGTGAAGTTTGACTTCTTAGGCTTAAAAACCCTCACAGTAGTTGATTGGGCCATGCGCATGATCAACGACAGACGCAGCGCCAAAGGTAAAGATGCCATTACCATCGAGGGTATCCCATTAGACGATGAGCCTGTTTATAAGCTACTTCAAGGTGCGCAGACCACGGGTGTGTTCCAGTTGGAATCTCGTGGTATGAAAGACCTTATTAAGCGCCAACTGCCTAGTAGTTTTGAAGATATTATTGCCCTTGTGGCACTGTTTAGACCTGGGCCATTGCAATCTGGCATGGTGGATGATTTCATTAATCGTAAACATGGCCGGGCTAAGCTTGCATGGCCCCATGAGAATTATCAGCTGGATTCACTGCAACCAGTGCTGGAGCCTACTTACGGTATTATCTTGTACCAAGAACAAGTGATGCAAATTGCTCAGGTAATGGCAGGTTATAGTCTTGGTGAGGCAGACATGCTGCGCCGTGCTATGGGTAAGAAAAAGCCTGAAGAAATGGCTAAGCAAAGGGCTGGTTTTTTAGCTGGTAGTGTCTCTAATGGTATCGATGAAGGTCTGGCAGGCAATATTTTTGATCTGGTAGAAAAGTTTGCTGGCTACGGTTTTAACAAATCTCACTCTGCAGCCTATGCGCTTGTGGCATATCAAACAGCTTGGCTTAAACACCACTACCCAGCAGAATTTATGGCTGCTGTGCTTTCCGCAGATATGCAAAACATTGAAAAAATCGTTATTTTTGTAGAAGAGTGTCGGCGCATGGAGTTG
Organism: uncultured Oceanospirillaceae bacterium; assembly: GCA_913052465.1. GTDB lineage: Bacteria > Pseudomonadota > Gammaproteobacteria > Pseudomonadales > Balneatricaceae > Njordibacter. The sequence continues at coordinate 5,642 of CAJXEN010000001.1, read as the reverse complement.
CCTCTGCATTTGCCTGACGTGAACGCAAGTCATTACAAGTTTACTGTGAATAGTGCTAATGAAGTTGTTTACGGCCTTGGGGCTGTTAAAGGTGTTGGTGAAGGCCCGGTAGCGGCAATTATAGAGGCCCGTGAAAAAGGTGGTGATTTTCTAGACCTGTATGATTTTTGCAAGCGAGTCGGTAGCAAAAAAATCAACAAGCGAGTTTTAGACGCACTGGTGGCTAGTGGTGCGCTAGACAATCTGGTGCCCAATAAAGAGCGCTCTGTGCTTTATAGTGCCATCCCTGACGCGGTGCAGTCAGCGGATCAAAGCGAACGTAATGCCGATGCAGGAATGATGGATTTATTTGGTGAAATTACGGCGTCTGAGGCCAGTGATGTGGCAACGTTGGAGCAAACGTATGAACGACATATAGCTGCTAGGCCGCTTACCCTTAAGCAGCACTTAAAAGGCGAAAAAGACACGTTAGGCTTGTATGTTACTGGCCACCCTATCGATAGCTACGACCATGAACTTGGGCGTTTTTTACGCTGCCGCTTGGATCAGCTCATTGCGAAAAAAGAAAAGCAGTGGATTGCAGGTTTAGTGGTAGCAAGTCGAACTATGAAAACCAAACGTGGTAAAACCATTGCCTTTTTAACTCTTGATGATCGAAGGGCAAGGGTGGATGTGGCGTTATTTGGTGAGAGCTATGAAAAGTATCGTGATTTGTTACAAAATGACCGGCTATTAATTGTAGAGGGCGAGGTGTCAGAAGACGATTACTCTGGTGGCCTAAAAGTCAGTGTCCAGCAAATTCTCACTATGCCACAAGCACGCACTGTATTCTCTAAGGGTTTACGGTTATCTATAGCGCCAGACTTCGCTCAAGGCAAGGGTTTACAGCAGCTATTAGGTATTCTTGCGCCCCACCAAGTGCGTGGTGATGCGCCTGCGGCAAAGCTTGAGTTGCAGTATGAAAATAACCTAGCAAGCGCAGTAATACGGTGCGCCTCTCCATGGCGTTTAGAAGTAGAAGATGACATGTTGCAAGAGTTAGCATACCTGTTGGGCGATAATGCAGTTAAAATGCGCTATCGTAAATTATAAAATGAGTAAATATAGGTTATAATCAACCGAATACTCGTCAGTCACACTTAAAAGCCAGGCCTTATGAATCCTAATTACCTCGACTTTGAACAACCTATCGCCGATTTGGAAGCCAAGATTGAAGCCTTGCGCCTTGTGGGCAACGATAATGACCTTAATATCAGTGACGAAATAGCAAAGCTTTCTGATAAGAGTGTTAGCTTAACTGAGTCAATTTTTTCTAATTTGACTGCAGCTCAGGTATCCAAAGTTTCTCGCCACCAACAACGGCCCCATACCATCGATTATATTAACAGTATTTTTGATGAATTTGATGAGTTACATGGTGATCGCCACTTTGGTGATGATCAGGCAATGGTGTGCGGTATTGCTCGCCTAGATGGTAAGTCTGTGATGGTTATGGGCCAGGAAAAAGGCCGTTCTACTAAGGAGAAAGTGGCGCGTAACTTTGGTATGCCTCGACCAGAAGGGTATCGTAAAGCGCTACGGATGATGCTGATGGCCGAGCGCTTCAAAATGCCAATTCTAACCTTTATTGATACCCCAGGAGCCTACCCAGGTATTGATGCAGAAGAGCGTGGGCAAAGTGAAGCAATAGCTTTCAATTTAGCCCAAATGTCAGGCCTAAAAACCCCTATTATAGCTACTGTTATAGGTGAGGGTGGTTCTGGTGGAGCTTTAGCTATTGGTGTATGTGATCAGCTTAATATGTTGCAATATTCCACCTACTCGGTGATTTCGCCAGAAGGGTGTGCCTCCATCCTGTGGAAAAGTGCAGATTATGCGTCTGACGCAGCTAACGCCATGGGTATTACGTCTGGTCGTTTGTATGATTTAGGTCTAGTTGATCATGTGATCAAAGAGCCTTTAGGTGGTGCTCATCGAGATGCTGAACTAATTGCGGCAAGCATTAAGGCAACACTAATCAGCCAATTAGCTGAGCTTGAGACCATGGAAACGCAAGCGCTAGTTGATCGTAGGTATAAACGTTTAATGTCTTACGGTCTAAGTTCTTAGACCTTTTATTAGGGTATAAAAATCCCTCCCATGGCATTCTCATATCATCAACTCGTATCTGGCCCTGGAGGCTTGAAAGAGCATATTCAAGCCTCCACTTGGGTGGTTGCGGTAAGCGGTGGGTTAGACTCCATGTGTCTGCTGCATGCCCTAGTGCAGCTGCAACTGAATTATCCTTGTCCATCTCTGCGAGTCATCCACATAAACCACGGCCTGCAAGCACAGGCAGACCGATGGCAGTTTGATGTTGAGCAGCAGTGCAAAGACTATGGCTTAGAGTGTTTCAGCCATAAAGTTGTGTTGTGTGCAAAAGAACAGAAACGGCTGGGCATAGAGGCTGCTGCTCGTAATGCTCGCTATGACGTCTTTAAGCAGTATGTGCAGGCAGGCGAGGTGCTTTTGTTGGGGCAGCATGCTGACGACCAAACAGAAACCTTATTTTTACGGCTATTACGTGGTGCCGGTGTTGCGGGGTTGCGGGCTATGCCGCAGCAGCGATCACTAGGCTTGGCTTGGTTGGTCAGGCCATTGTTGTACGTTCGTCAAACTGATCTCAACGACTATGCAAAAACTAACTACCTAACCTGGTGTGAAGATCCTAGTAATCAAAATAGCCGTTTTGACCGGAATTACTTAAGGCATCAAGTAATACCGCTGCTGCGACAGCGTTGGCCGTCCTTAGACCAAAGAATCGCTACAGTTACCGACCTAATGGGTGATGCCCAAGTGTTATTAGATGAAGTAGCAGCCACTGACTTAATGTTAATGCGTGGCACTACTGAGAGTGATGGCGTTAGTGAATGCTTGTCTTGTGAAAAGCTCAAAGCCCTAAGCCGGGTTCGTCGGCATAACCTCTTGCGTTATTGGTTGGGTGGCCATCATGTACCAATGCCAGATCGTGTGGCGATGCAAGTTATTGACCGGGAGTTTCTCTATAGTGCAGTAGATGGCCAACCTTATCTGCAATTGGGTGATTGGTGCTTGCGACGAGATCAGGGTAATTTGTTGTTGATGCGTAGATTAGAACAGACTGACGCGAAGATGGTGAATTGGACCTGTGATATGGAGCGCCACATCTTTTTGCATGGTTCAATAGTCTTGCCTGATGGGGTGCTTTGTGTCAAAAAAGGTGCGGGAGTGGGTTTGGCTTTGGCAGAGGGTGATTGTTTAGAGCGCCGCTTTAGAGTGGGTGGTGAGCGTTGCAAACCTTTGGGTCGGGCTCATAGTCAAAGTCTTAAAAAGCTGCTTCAAGAAGCAAAGGTGCCAGCTTGGGAACGTGATCTGTTGCCGTTGTTTTATGTTAACGAAAAGCTCGCTATGGTGGCTGACTTGTGGGTAAATTCTGACTTTGAAACAGTCTTGGGTGAGCCTGCTTGGTACTGGCAAAAGGCCACTAAAAATAAAGCTTTTGATTGTTCCGATTAGTCTATTCTGGTATCCTACGCTCCCATCTAAAGTCGATAAATAAAACCTGTGAAGCAGGCTATATTTGACGCGGCAAAATTTTATAAACGTTAGAGACATCCATCCACTTGCTTAATAGTGGGCATGCATTCGCCATGGTCGCGATGCTTTTGTGTGGTTGCTCTGCCGTGTTTTAGTTCAAATCGGCGTATGGCACGCCACATAAGACATAGGGCTTTTCATGACTCGTTTCATCTTCGTTACTGGCGGTGTTGTATCTTCTTTGGGTAAAGGCATAGCTTCGGCGTCTTTAGCCGCCATATTAGAGGCTCGTGGCCTCAAAGTAACTATGTTGAAATTGGATCCGTATATCAATGTGGACCCCGGCACTATGAGCCCGTTCCAGCACGGTGAAGTATTTGTAACAGAAGATGGTGCTGAAACTGATTTAGACCTCGGCCATTATGAGCGCTTTATTGATACTAAAATGTCCAAAAGTAATAACTTTACTGCTGGTCGAGTGTATGAGCATGTATTACGCAAAGAACGCCGTGGTGACTATCTAGGCGGTACGGTTCAAATAATTCCGCACATAACTGATGAAATTAAACGCCGAGTATACAAAGGTTCTGAAGGTGCAGAGATCGCATTGGTTGAGATTGGTGGCACTGTTGGTGATATTGAATCTCAGCCTTTCTTAGAAGCTATTCGCCAGATGAAATTTGAACTGGGGTCCAATCGTGCGCTCTTTATGCACCTTACATTGGTGCCTTATATTGCTACTGCAGGTGAAACTAAAACTAAGCCAACGCAGCACTCAGTCAAAGAATTGAGGTCTATTGGTATTCAACCTGACATCTTGGTATGTCGCTCCGAAGTGGCTATCGAAGCACCAGAGCGAAGTAAAATTGCTTTGTTTACTAATGTGGAACAGCGTGCAGTTATTTCCTTACCGGATGCTGAGAGTATTTACACCATTCCAAGTTTATTAAAATCTCAAGGTTTAGATAATATTGTCACAGAGCGTTTTGGCCTAGACTGTAAGGAAGCAGATTTGTCAGAATGGGATGCAGTGGCGGCAGCAAAGCTAAATCCTAAGCGTGAAGTGACTATCGCCATGGTTGGCAAGTACATGGAATTACTAGACGCTTATAAGTCATTAATTGAAGCCATTAGTCATGCAGGCATTAAATCTCATACTAAAGTTAATACTCGCTACATTGATTCTGAAGATATTGAAACTCAAGGTGTTGCTTTATTAGAAGGGGTTGATGCCATTTTAGTCCCTGGTGGTTTTGGAGAGCGAGGCACAGAAGGTAAAATAAAGGCCGTTCAATACGCCCGCGAGAATAAAATACCCTATTTAGGTATTTGTCTTGGTATGCAGGTAGCGGTGATTGAATTTGCCCGTAATGTTGCGGGTTGGAGTGATGCTAACAGTAGTGAGTTTGACACAAGCTCGCAGCATTGTGTTGTAGGTTTGATCACTGAATGGAAGGATGAGTCTGGCCAGATCGAGCAGCGCTCAGAGTCCTCAGATTTAGGTGGCACGATGCGCTTGGGAGCGCAGCAATGTCGCTTAGAAAAAGACTCTTTAGCTCATCAAGCTTATAAGCAAGAAGTGATTACAGAGCGCCATCGCCATCGCTATGAAGTGAATAATAGTTTTATTGATCAGTTGGAAGAGGCTGGCTTAAAAGTTTCTGGCCGGTCCATGGACGGTAGTTTGGTGGAAATGGTGGAAATAGCTGATCATCCTTGGTTTGTAGCCTGCCAATTTCATCCTGAATTCACTTCAACACCTCGCGCTGGTCATGGTTTGTTTGAGGGGTTTGTTGGCGCTGCAGTTGTTCAGGCCGAAAAATAGAAACGAACGTAAGTATAATTTCAATATAATTGACTAATAGGAGAATTTTTTGGACCAATTAATTGCTGATATCCAGGCCAGAGAAGTATTGGACTCTCGGGGCAATCCTACTATTGAAGCAGACGTGTTGCTAGCTGGTGGTGCGTTTGGTACTGCGTGTGCCCCTTCTGGTGCATCTACTGGTTCTCGTGAAGCGCTGGAGCTGCGCGATGGTGACAAGTCACGTTATTTAGGTAAAGGCGTTCTTAAAGCTATTGCTGGT